>JBDRTP010000177.1:0-5738 GCA_043823965.1 Chloroflexota bacterium | reverse complement strand
TTATTCGAGAGCGTCAGCGGAGCGTGTAGACCGAACATCGCGGCAACCAGCGCCTGCCGCCTGCCGCCTGCCTCCTGCTTACTGCCCACTGAAAACTGATCACTGAACACTGAACACTTCTCGATAAAGCGTACGTTTTCTTCGATTCCCGCCCTCGCCTTCTCCGGCCCGTCGCGGTCGGTGACTTCATAACATAAAACTGCGCGAACTCCAGCCTGCTCCACGGCCTCGGCGATAACGTCCAATGAGCCGTCTATGGCGTTTGGGGAGGCGTGGTGATCAATCAGCGTGGTGGTGCCGTGTTTTATCGCGTCAATCAGGCAGACCAGGGCCGAATAGCGCACATCTTCGAGGCTCAGGGATTTATCCAGAGGCCACCAAAGTTTGCCCAGGATTTCCAGAAAATTCTCAGGCGCAGCGCCTGGGATGGGCATACCGCGCGCAAATGCCCCATAGAAGTGGGTGTGCGCGCAGATGTTTCCGGGCAGGACGTACTGTCCACGCGCGTCGACAGGCGCGGGGTGCGGGTGTCGACGCGCAAGTTCGGCCTGCGGGCCGATCTCAAGGATGCGGTCGCCTTCTATGAATAGCGCGTGATCTTCAAGAATCCGGTTTGGCGACCCCCAGGTGATAACTTTGGCGTTGGTGATAAGCATCTATCCTACTCCGAATTGACGAGGATCCGGCAGAGGCACGCCGCTGGCTTCCAGGAGGACAAGGGCGCGACCTTCACGAAAGGCCTGTCGAATGAAATCCGGCAGTCGCGGCAGGTCTATGATCGGAGCACGCTCCGCCAGATGGAGGATGTCTTCCGTAGAAGCGGATGCGCCGTTTGCGAGGCGCGCCGGCGGGACGAGCAGGGCCGGCGGAATGATGACAACGCCTATCCAAAAAGAGATGCGATCAATATCGGGGAAGTGGAACTGCATAAGATACTCTAACTACCGTATAGTATGCGCCCACAGGAAGGGCAATGCACAATTTGGGCGGCAGAACGGGCAGCTTGCTGCTGCGCGGGTGTCAGACCTGATCCGCAAGCCGCGCAGGTGTTATCCGAAATACCAGCGACAGCCACGCCCCCGCGCTGTTGGCGGAGTTGGTTGTAGGCCTCGATGTATTCGGCGGGAATGGCGTTGGCGATTGCCTGCCTTTCAGCCTCTAGCTTTTCGACCTCTCTCTGCAGGCTGGCCTGTTCCTGGCGGAGGCTTCGGTTTTGTTCGTGAAAGCGGGCCTGGGTGGCCTGAAGGTTTGCCTGCGCTGCAAGGTGAGTAGACTCGGCCTCCTCGCATGCAAGCATGGCTTCCAGTTGGCGGTCTTCGAGTGTGGCTAGATGCCGCTTGAGTGCCGCCACTTCGTTTTGCAGTTCCTGGAGTTCTTTGGGGTTGTGGACGCTGCCGCTGTACAGGCTGGCTTCTGTCTGCTCGATTTTTATCTGCTGGTCGCGGACAACCGCCTCGGTTTGACGGAGACTCCGTTCGCCAGCCAGCCGGTTCTTTTCTGCGACCTCGGCCTGCTCGCGCGCCATTCGAAGGGCCTCATCGTTCTCCAATATTTCCTGAATGGCCTGGAGGCGGGTCAGCGCCCGGCCAGTCTGGCTGTCGGTCTGCTGGAGACGGTAGAGGCTCAGGGTCTGGTTCATGCCTTGATTATATTGTGTTATCGCGCTGCCAGGTTGAAATAATTGTAAATTGCCCTTGAAAGATCGGCATACATTTTGGAGACCTGATCCCAAACGATCTGGGTTGGATGGTAAACGTATATAACCAGGATGTAGTTTCCACTGGGGGTGTAGACAATGGCCGCGTCGGATACATTATGGATGACGCCGCCTGGATCGGTAACCCAACCGTGTTTGTGGGCTACGGCAGTCCCTTCGGGAACGCCGGCCTGGATCAAGACACCGATTTTATCCTCTTTCAGATATTCGACCATTTGCTGGCATGAGATCTGGTCAATTTGAGCGGGGAAAGCGGCGACCAGTGTCCCACCGCCGGTTTGGGCGCATTGATAGATATCTTCCAGAAGCGCTCCCATGTCGGAGGTCGTGGTTTGACTGTAAAAATCGGGATCGGTGCTTATGTCAGTACGCTGATTGGCAGGTGTACGGAAGACTTTCAGAACCGGCGCGCCTTCGTAGAAATAGCCCGCCAGAAAAGTATTCTCCAGGCCCAAAGCCTCCATCGTCTCCGAGACGACCAGCGGCCCGCGCACCTCGTCAATGACTTTCATTAATGCATCCGAAGGAGGGTTCTCGGACTTCTTGATCATGTCCAGCGTCAGGTTGGCAGTCTGCGCGTCGAGCCGGCCATCGAAATGCCGGAAGGCCGCAACCATGATGGGGATTTTGATCGTGCTGGAAGCGGTGAAAGCAATATCCGGGTTGACCGGCAGGTTCTCGCCGGCCCGGTAGGCAAAATGCAGCTCTTCTGCGCTTTGCAGGTCGCGCAGGTACATGCCGACAATCCCGTCAAAACCGTTCTGGGCTATGATCCCTTGGAGGAGCAATTGCAGGTTTTGCTTGGATGGGCGGCCTGGCGCTGTGCGTAGCGGTGCAAGCAGGACGACGCGCTGACTCGGAGAACGCATGGCATCTTCGATCAGGATTACAGCGCGGTCAATGTCTATTGTCTGGCCGGGCTGGCCGGGCTGGAATTCGGTGCTGCCTGGGATGGGTTGCGCAGGAATAGGTGGCTGGTCGTAACGCGCCGCTATTTCGCCCTTTAAATAGGCGCGCAGACGTTCTTCCGAGTATGTGGCGATCAGGGGCACTTCAGACGTCGCCGACTGTCTATTCCACAAGTAGTCCCAGAAGCCGCCCCAAAAGGATGCCCCGGTGCGTTGAATGTCAGCCGCGACAAGCATACTTTCAATATCAAGGTGAAAACTGACCAGATTGGGTTCAAGTTGGATGATCGCTTCCCCATAATGGATTTCCACTGGCAAGGAATAAACCTGCAACAATCGTTGGGCGGCCGCCTGTGGGTCCAGCCCGCCGACAGGCACGCCGGCGATGACCATTCGAGGCGGATAGTTACTTCTTAGACGGCTGTATTGTACAAGCGTGATGACCGTCAAGATAATGGCAATCGAGCTGAAGAATAAAGTTACTATGCGTAGATAAAGAGAAGAACCGCGGTTTCTCACATTGCCTCCAGCGGAAAGAGGTTATAGCTAAGGCGGTAGTATAACATACTCATAAAAAGCAATTGTGCTACAATCGGTGAAGGCGCGCACAATACGTGCGACCAAATTTCTCGATAACGAGGTTACAACTATGCTTCGTTCTTTTTTGATTTACCTTTCAAAAGCTGACTGGGCGCAGAAATTAATGACCCGCTGGAAGTTTGCCTGGTGGGCCGCTTCCCGTTTTGTGGCAGGTGAAAAGATCGAGGATGCGATCCGCGCCGTGCGCGAACTCAACGCCAAGGGGATCAATGCCACGCTCGACCATCTGGGGGAGCATACCTCGACGCCTGACGAGGCAAAACAAGCAACACAGGATATTCTGGAAGTCATTCACCAAATAAGTTGTTGTGAAGTACGCTCGAATGTTTCCATCAAGCTGACACAGATCGGCCTGGCATTGGACGAGAGACTGTGCGCGGAAAACCTGGAGCGTATTGTCGAAGCCGCCAGGCAGAATAACAACTATGTCCGCATTGACATGGAAGACACGCCCTATACGGACAAGACCATCCGCCTCTACCGGCAGATGCGTCATAAAGGCTATAATAACGTTGGTATGGTCGTCCAATCGTATCTTTACCGCGCCGAGGCCGATACCCGCGCCTTGCTGGCCGAGGATACGCGCTTTCGCCTGGTCAAAGGAGCATACAAGGAGCCGCCTGAACTCGCCTATCCCAAGAAAGCGGATGTGGATGCCAACTTTGACTTGCTGACCAAGATCACGATTGATGCCGCGCTGGCTGCCGGTTCCCCCACCATAAGCGCGGACGGGCGTATCCCACCTATCCCGGCGCTGGGTACGCATGACGCCAAACGCATCCAGTTCGCCAAGAAATATGCCGGGAAGGTCGGGTTGCCCAAGAATGCCCTGGAAATCCAATTGTTATATGGCATCCGCCGCGATTTGCAGGAACAATGCACGCAGGAGGGTTACCCGGTGCGGATTTACGTTCCTTATGGAACGCATTGGTATCCTTATTTCATGCGCCGCCTGGCTGAGAGGCCGGCGAATGTCTGGTTCTTCATTTCCAATTTCTTCCGCAAATAAAAATAAATATGCTCGAATTTCCGCTTGCCCTGGTGACCGGCGCGGCGCACCGTCTCGGACGCGCCTTTGCGCTCGCGCTGGCCCGTCAGGGATATGCCATCCTGCTCCACTATCACTTGTCTGCCGAGTATGCAAACGAGGCCGCTTCTGAAATCCAGTCCCTCGGCGTGCCTGTCTATCTTGTCCAAGCCGACCTGACCAATACCACTGATCTCTACTCTCTGTTCTCTACTCTCGATAAACTTCCCCATCGGCTGAAAGTACTGGTCAACTCTGCCGCGCTCATGCCACGCGGCGATGTTCGGACTCTCTCCGCTGCAGATTTCGACTCTGCCCTCGCCCTGAACTTGCGCGCCCCGTTTCTTTGCGCACAGGAGTCCGCGAAACGAATGGAGGCTGGCGGATTGATCGTCAATGTGACCGATGTCGGCGCGCAGAAAGCCTGGAGCGGATTTCCCGCCTATACGGTCAGTAAAGCTGCGCTCGAGTCACTGACCCGCCTCCAGGCGCGTTCGCTGGCGCCCAGGATCCGCGTCAATGCCATCGCCCCGGGTTTGGTCTTGCCGTCCGAGTACGTTACGGAAGAAGAATGGAAACGGCTGGTGGAACGTCTGCCGCTGAAGCGTCCCGCCTCGGTGGACGAGATCGCCTCTGCCCTCGAATTTTTGCTCGAAAACGAGTATATTACCGGGCAAACGATTATCGTGGATGGCGGTTATTCACTCGTATAACCGCAGAGGCCTACCCACCAAAAATCACTAAAATTTACGCTTCACGTTTTACGCTTTACTCATCACTCATCACTCCTCACTCTCATCACTCCTCACTCCTCCCGGAGCCCCTCATGCCTGACACCCCCTCATTCCTCGCTGAACGTCTAAAAACCGAAGGTGAAAAGACCGCCTCCTTCTTCGCTGCGCTGAACGCTGACCAGTGGCAGGCGACGATCTATACCGAAAACGCTGAGTGGCGTGCGCGAGATGTTCTGGCGCATTTCATTTCAGCGGAAAAGTCATTCCTGACGCTGTTCGAAAACATCCGCAATGGAGGTCCCGGCGCGCCGGAAGATTTCTCGATTGACCGTTTCAATGTCAGCCAGGTCGCAAAGATGCAGTCTTTTTCACAGTCTGAGCTTTTAGCCGAGTTTGACAAGACACGCGCCGAAACGACCCGCTGGGTGGCTGCGCTCTCCGAGCTTGACTTGCAAAAGAGGGGTCGCCATCCGGCCCTGGACGTAGTCTCGCTGGCTGAAATGATAAAAATGATCTACCTGCATAATCAGATGCACTCCCGTGATTTGCGCCGCGTAATGAAAAAATGACCCTTACCCTGCTTCGTCTCTCCCGTCCCCTGCAACTGCTCCTCGCCGCGCTGGCCTACCTGCTCGGCGCGGGTATCGCCCGTTATCTCGGTATTCACCTCAACGGCGGCGCTTTCTGGTTGGGACTCGTCTGGGTCATGCTGATCCAGATTGCGGCCTATCTGCTCGCCGAATACTTCCGCC
>JBDRTP010000176.1:0-7871 GCA_043823965.1 Chloroflexota bacterium | reverse complement strand
CCTCGCGCGAGTGCGTGCGCTGGGCGGCCACGCTGCCCTACCCCGAGCTGGACGTGGATTACGAATACGTCGCCCTGCACCACCCCGAAGAATATGGCGTCATCGAGGGCGAAATCTGGTCATCGAAAGGCAGCCAACTCCCGATTGCCGAATACGAGCGCGGCTACATCGAGCAGCACGTCAAGCATTCCAATGCGCTGCACGGCCTGCTCTATCACCGTTACCAGATTGACGCGCAGGGCATTGTGCGTTTCGCCAAGATCGTCCCGCCCACCGCCCAAAACCTGCCGCGCATCGAAGCCGACCTCTTTGCCCTGGCGCCCAGTCTCATCCCCATGCCGCAGGAGGCGGCCACCCTGACCGCCGAGCACCTTGTACGGGCCTACGATCCCTGCATCTCGTGCGCCACGCACTTCCTGAAATTGAAAATCGAAGAGGTCAAGTCATGAAAATCATCGTCGTCGGAACCGGCCAAAGCCTGCGCGGCGACGACGCCGCCGGGCTGGAGGCCGTGCGCCAATGGCAGGCAATCTTCCCGCCGATAGGCCTTCGGCAAACGGCGAGCCGGCGCGAAGTCCGGGTGGAAACGGTGGAACTTATCGGCCTGGGATTGCTGGACTTGCTCGTAGAGACCAAGGCGGCCATATTAGTGGACGCGGTCCACAGTTCCGCGCCGCCCGGCGCATTGCACCGGCTCGGCCCGCACGAAGTGTCCGCATTCACCCTGGACGCGCAATCTGCCCACGGTTGGGGCGTGGCCGAGACCCTGCAACTGGGACGCTCACTCGACCCGGCCCTGAATGATTGCCGCATCACAGTGATTGGGATCGCCGCCGGACAGGTGGAGATGGGCGCTGCTCTCAGCCCCGAAGTCCGCGCCGCGCTGGCCGCGGCTGCCCGTCTGATCGAAGACGAAGTGCAACGAGAGTTGGCGGGATAACCAAAATGAAAACTTGCTAATGGTCTATGATCGATCCTTCGGGATCCCTATCTCGATCATCCCCTCCCGCACACGCAATGGGTACGCAGGAATATCCACCACCGCCGGCAAGCCCAAGGTCTTGCCAGTGCGAATGTCGAAACGCGCCCCGTGGCGCGGACAGATAACTTCATCGCCTTCCAAATCCCCGTCACCGAGCGGGCCATTATCATGCGAGCACAAGTCAGCAATGGCAAATAGATTCCCAGCGATGTTGAAAATAACGATGGAGACATCCCCAACCGTCACAAACATCCGCTCGCCGTTGGGCAGTTCGCTCGCGGGAGCAATCTCTACAAATTCGACTTTCGCCGAATCAACCTGTGTGTAATTGAACATCATACCCTCCGCCTTTACGACTACCAACCATTCGACAACCAGATCATCCGACAATCTGACCCCCAGACCATCCGACAATCAGACTATTTGACTATCAGACTATCCGACTACCCAACTACCCAACTACCCAACTACCCAACTACCCAACCACCCAACTACCCAACTACCCAACTACCCAACTACCCAACCAACTCCTCACTCGTCTCCCCCAACCCATACACGCCTGCCTTCAACACCTTCAGCGAAAGCAACGCACATTTCAGGCGCACCGGGCCGAGTTCGATGCCGAGCAAATCGAGCACATCCTGTTTGGTCAATTTCTTCACTTCCTCCAGCGGTTTACCGATAATGGATTCCATCAGCAGGTCGGCCGAGGCCAGCGAGATGGCGCAGCCTTTGCCGTCGAAGGCGGCTTCGATGACGCGGCTATCCCCGTCCACGCGCAAAGTCACCTCGATGTGGTCGCCGCAGAGCGGATTATCGTCTTCGAAGGCGATATCGTGTGGGTCGAGGTGGCCCTTGTAGGCGGGGTTCTTGTATCTATCTATAATGATTTCGCGATAGAGGTCTTCCATGTTTACTCCTGTCATTGCGAGGGCGTCCTTTGCCCGAAGCAATCTTCTCCTTCGCGAGGGGATTGCTTCGCCCTTGCCAAGAACGCAGGGGCTTGCAATGACACTCAGTCAAAAATCTTCTTCACTTGATAGATCGCCTCGACTAGTTTATCCACTTCCGCGCGGGTGTTATACAGGTAAAAACTGGCGCGCGTGGTGGCCGGGAGGCCGAACTTTTCATGCAGCGGCTGGGCGCAGTGATGACCGGCGCGCACCGCCACGCCCTCGCCGTCCAGGATTTGGGCCACATCGTGCGGATGGATACCTTCCAGCGTGAAGGCCGCCACCCCGCCCTTTTTCTCAGCCGCTGGGCCGAAGACTTTTACGCCGGGGATTTCTTTCAAACGTTCGAGCGCATAGGCAATGATTTCATGCTCATAGGCGGCAATCGCATCCATCCCGACCCCGCTCAGGTAATCCACCGCTGCGCCGAATCCCACGCCCTCGGCAATGGCGGGAGTGCCGGCCTCGAACTTGTGCGGGATGGCATTGGGGGTGAACGAGCGCAAATGGACCGCCTTGATCATATCCCCACCGCCCAGGAATGGCGGCATGGATTCGAGCAACGCGGTTTTGCCATACAGCGCCCCGATGCCGGTCGGGCCGAGCATCTTGTGCGCTGAAAAAGCCAGGAAGTCCACGTCGAGGGCTTGCACATCCACTGGAATGTGCGGCACGGACTGCGCCGCGTCCACCAGCGTGACCGCTCCGGCTTCGTGCGCCAGGTTGATGATCTCCCCGGCAGGGTTGATCGTGCCAAGCACATTCGACATGTGGGTAAAGGCTACAAGTTTGGGCTGAAATTCGAGTAACTTCTTATATGCTTCCAGGTCGAGCAAGCCATCGTCAGTGACTGGGATAAATTTCAGGCGCACACCCCGTTCAGCGGAAAGCATCTGCCAGGGAACGAGATTGGAATGGTGTTCCATTTCGGTCAAGATGATGACATCCCCGGATTTTAGATTGGCACGCGCGAAGGTGTAAGCCACCAGATTCAATGATTCGCTGGTGTTGCGCGTAAAAATCACCTGTTTTGCAGATGGCGAATTAATGAACTTCGCGACCAGTTCGCGGCCATTTTCGTACATGGCCGTGGCTTCTTCGGCCAGAGTATGGATACCGCGGTGGATGTTGGCATTATTCAGGCGATAGTAAGAATCCATCGCCGAGAGTACGGCAACGGGTTTTTGCGTGGTAGCCGTCGAGTCCAGATAGATCAGCGGCACGCCGGGGCGCACAGCGCGGCTCAGGATGGGGAAATCTGCACGAATTTTGGAAAGATCAAGTGAGCTGGTCATGGCTGTCCGTGATGAGAATCGAGAATGCCGAAGGCCTAATCGGCGGACTTTATATTCGTATCCGTTCACGAATCTCTATTCTCTAATCTCTATTCTCTAATCTCTATTCTCTATTCTCTAATATTCAAGAGTTTCCTTCTTCCCCAATTTCTTCTGCGTTCCGGCCGGGCGGAGATGCTCGGAGGTGAATGGATACCAGAGAATTCTATCCGGCACCATCCAGCCATCGGTCAGGAAAACGTTGGTGCGGAATTGCACCGCGACCATTTTGTTATCCACCTGGACAACAATGCCTTTCATCCAGCCGCGCACACGCTCATTGCTTTTCTCGTGATCGCAATAGACCTCGACTGTATCGCCGACCTCGAAGGCGTGTTCGATTCCGGGTGAACGCATAAAACCATATTGTGCCATAGGCCCTCCCCGAGAAGATTTTCTTTTAGGGTGTTTATGACTTTGGTCAGTGGCAAGTGGTTTGGTAGTCATTCTGCAGCCGTCTTTTCATGAATTGCCTGCTGGAAGCGGGCGCGTACACCTTCGAATGGGATGCGTTGCATAATTGGGTCGAAGAATCCTTCCACAAGCAGCCGTTCGGCGTCCTTATCCGGGATGCCGCGCGACTTGAGATAGAACAGGGGTTCCTGTTCGAGTTTGCCGACTGTCGCGCCGTGCGTGCAGCGCACGTCGTCGGCCAGGATTTCCAGGCCGGGGATGGAATCGGCGCGCGAATTCGGGCTGAGGATGAGATTCCGATTGGCCTGGTAACCGTCGGTTTTCTGCGCGCCAGGGGCAACGTAAATCATGCCCTGCCAGACCGAGCGACTACTGCCCTTGAGCGCGCCTTTGAAAAGCAAATCGCTGGTGGTGTGCGGAGCAAGGTGATTTTGCTGCGTATCGTGGTCAAGGTGCTGGCTGCCATCCGTGAAATAAAAACCGGACATGCGGCCGGTTGCGCCCTCGCCAACCAAATCCAGTTCAGAGAAATTTTTGGTGAGACGGCTGCCGACGGCGCCGAAAATCCAGTCCAGGTTCGCATCGCGCCCGACCTGGGCACGTTCGTGCGAAAAATTCCAGACCTGGCGGCCCCAGGACTGCAATTCGACGAAACGCAGATTTGCGCCAGCGCCGACCTTGATTTCAACGACGCCGGCGTGCAAGGCCGTGCCGCTTTCATCCGGCGAGGCGGATTCGTGTACGCAGGTGGCCGAAGCGCCCTCGTCCAGCCAGATGAGCAGGTGCGAAAGATGCGCCAGGTTCGCGCCAGGGCCCCACAGGATGCTGTGTAAAGGTTGGTCAATGCGCACGCCTCTGGGGACGTATAACACCACGCCATTCTGGGAAAGCGCTCCGGCTAAAGCTGCGAATTTGCCTTCCTCCGGGCGGACGATCTCGCCCATTAGTTTTGCAAGCAAGTCGGGGTGGTCGCGTTCTGCGCTGCGCAAATCGGTGAAGATAACGCCTTTGCGAGTCAGCGATTCAGCGAGTTCAACGGTAGAACCGCCGGGCAGCAGGACGATCTGTCCGCCGTGGGCATCGGCAGCCAGCGGTTGCAGGAGTTCCCCTGGCACATCGGGCAAAGACTTATATAAGCCATCCTCCGGCAAGCGGAACGAGGCGGCGGGCAAGGGGCGCAAGTCGGTGCGCCTCCACGCCTCTTCGGCGGTGGTTGGCAGGGAGAGGCGGTTGAAGGTCTCCCAGGCGCGGGCGCGGTACGCGGTCAGCGCGCCGGAGGGAATATCCTCCGCCGTGAAAGTAAATTCCCGCGCCGCGCTTTCTGCTCGGCGGGTACGGGTGACAACGAATTTGGGTTTCTCTTCCATCTATCCTCTCACAAGTGTCGCTGCGAGCGTTCCCTTCGTTCCCCAGGGCATGCTTTGCGAAGCAGTCTCCTCTCCCGCGAGGGGATTGCTTCGCCGCCAAGAACGGGCGGCTCGCAATGACATTATCCTATCGAGCCTTCCATCTGCAACTGAATGAGCCGGTTCATCTCGACTGCATACTCCATCGGCAATTCCTTGACCAGCGGCTCGATGAAGCCGGAGACGACCATCGTGGTGGCTTCTTCCTGGCTCAGGCCGCGCGACATGAGATAGAAGAGCTGTTCCTCACCCACCTTCGAGACGGAGGCCTCGTGGCCGATGGTCACGTCGTCCTCGTCAATTTCGATGTAGGGGTACGTATCGGAACGAGATGAAGGGTCGAGCAGCAATGCGTCGCAGACAGCGTTGGATTTCACATCGTGCGCGCCTTTGTAGACCTTGAGCAGGCCGCGGTACGAGGCGCGTCCACCGCCCCTCGAGATGGACTTGGAGGTGATTTTGCTGCTGGTATTGGGCGCGAAATGCACCATTTTGCTGCCCGCGTCCTGCACCTGGCCGGGGCCGGCGAAGGCCATCGAGAGCATCTCGCCGTGTGCGCCGGGTTCCATCAGGTAGCAGGAGGGGTATTTCATGGTCACCTTGGAATTGTGCACGATGAAACCCTGCGAAATGAAATTGCCCGTGCCGTCCACTTCGATATCCCACGTGGGGACATCATCTTCTGTCGGTTCAGATACTTCGACTTTGACGATTTCGACATCCTCGCCCAATGTCAGGGTAGAACGACCCACAGTCCGCCGCATCTGATTTTGACGGGGTCTCTGACGGCGAATTTTCTCGTTCGTAGCAGAACTGAGGTGCGGCAGTAAGCGCTCATCCAGCCTGAAATCCAGGCGGTACGCGCCATGCGCGACGCACTCGACGCCGAGGATTTTTACCTTACGCGGTTCGCTGAATTCTGTATGCAGGCGGGCAGTAATCCCAAGTGTGACGAGAAGCGAGGCGATATCTTCCAGCAGTGATCGGTTGGCAGATCGAATGTGGAAACCATATTCGTTAGCGAAACCGTCCGCATCCAGATAGCCGGCGATAAAAGCAAGGCGTTGCGATTCGGGAATAGACCATACCCACTGCGGCACGCGCTTGGTCGCCGCCTTGCCGCCAAACCCATTTAACTTGAAGAACTCTGCCAGTTCCTTGCTGTTCCAACTTAGATGATACCCGTCGGCGCGTTCCGTCGGTTCAATATCAATCACGTTTGCCATTACGCCCATCAGGCGTTCCCGCGCCCGGTTTTCACGCGGGGTGGAAAAACCCACCCTGGCAAAACGAACCACATCGGCAGTTTTTGCAGGAATTAAGTCAATGTCGCCATCTCCAACCCAATAGCCTGACAACCACATCAAATCGTCGGTGGAATATTCTCCAATTGTCATACGGGAGGGACACTGGCGCGTCATCACCAGATCAGAAGCATACTGGTTGTAGGACTCGAACTTTGTCTCCAGGCTGGGGATTTCCAGCAAATGCGACCTGCCATAATCCAGCGAGGTACGTGGCAAAATGGCCCTTTCGAGATGATCGGCACGCACATAGCCCAAGCGATAGCGACGGCTTTTCTTGGCCATGTTGGGATTGTATTGGTATGAGTAAAAAGGATGGTTCGCCGTCACCTGCAATCGCCGCTCGCCCACCGATACAATATGGACAAGTTGATTCCCAGAGAAGCGCTTGGCCTTGACGGTTCGAAAGCATAGCCGCCCTTCGGTTTCATCGTATGATAATACCTGATCCCCGACTCGCAGGGACTCGATGGTTTTAATTCCATCCGGCGTTGTCACGGTAGAACCTTCAGCCAGACATCCCAGATTCGCGTCCACCCATTCGTGCGTACCATCGCCAAAAACCTTGGCGCGCTGGGTTACCAGGTTGTAGACATTGGTGGACCAATTTTGAATAGTAGTGTAGCGCGAGCGCGCGCCGCGCTTGACGATGATTTCGATCACGCCGGAATGAAAAGAATTGGTGGTGTACTGGGGCGCTGTGCACCCCTCCGTGTAGTGAACATATGCACCCTCGTCCACAATGATGAGTGAGCGCTCGAACTGGCCGACGTTGGCCGCGTTCAAACGGAAGTAGGCCTGCAACGGCAGATCCACCTTGACGCCCTTCGGCACGTAAACGAACGATCCGCCCGACCAGACCGCCGAATTCAGCGCGGCAAACTTGTTATCCTCGATCGGAATGACCGTGCTAAAATATTCGCGGAACAGATCCGGGTGCTGGCGCAGGCCATCCTCGATGGAAAGGAAGATGACGCCCTGCTTTTCGAGGTGCTCGAGGATGGAGTGGTACACCATCTCGGTATTATGCACGATCAACCCTTCGGCCACGAAGTTGTGCGGGCCATCCACTTCGATGTCGTACACCATCTCCACACCAGCGGGCGCAAGGGACTCGATGCGGGCGGTATGCCGCCAATTTGCAACTGCGTCCGGTGGTTCGAGCGTGTAATCCTGACCCACATCTGGTAAAGATTTGGCGACTGCAACCAGATCGCCCGGTTTCAAATCACGCAGGTATTTCCATGCGCGGCTAAAACGCCCGCGCTGTTGGCCAGGGAGTCGCATGTTTTCCAACACGAGGAAAGGGTGATTCTCGGTAGCGCGTATTTTTCTCGTGCCAACTTTGACTTCAAAGACCTGACGTTCCCCCTTTTGCACAGTGGCCCTGACAGGCGCAGAAATAATTTCATTTTTTGTTTCATCAAGGGAAAAGACTACATCTCCAGGAACAACATCCCGAATAGGCACAGCTCCAC
>JBDRTP010000175.1:0-5803 GCA_043823965.1 Chloroflexota bacterium | reverse complement strand
CCTGCCCGAAAAAGCCCCCGGACTGGATGCGGTCATCCAATTCAAGTTCACCGGCGCGGAACCGGGCGATTGGTACGCGGCCATCAAAGATGGCGCATGCACCGTTGAGCAGGGCGCGCATCCCAGCCCCAAGATGACTCTCTCCGCCGACTCCGCCGACTACGTCAAAATCTTCACCGGCGAGCTGGACGGCATGCAGGCCTTCATGCAGGGCAAAATCAAGCTGGCCGGCGACTTGAACCTGGCAATGAAGTTAATGACGATGTTCAAGATACGGTAAACGCAGATCTCCGAGGTTTTTCAGACCTCGGAGGTTTAGAAGATTGATAGCCATCCGTGACGACCCCGTTTCCTGTAAGGAAACGGGGTCGTACGCGTCGGGTCGGTGGGGGCGTTTCAGCCCTTGACACGTTCCTTTATACTACATAAAATACAAAACATATGGGAACATATAACCTCGCCATTGCCACGAAGGTATTGTACGAATCGCACCTGACGCTGTTCACAACCAAAACGCTGCGCGATCTATTCAGCGTGGATCTGCCGCAGGCTACTTTTTTTTTCCTGCTTTCCCGCCTGACCCGTGGGAACATTCTGCAAAAAATCGAACGAGACAAGTACCTGCTCGCCGGCGGAAGTGTGCATGATTTCAGCCTGGCTAACTTCCTTTATGAGCCGTCCTACGTTTCCCTGGAGATGGCGCTCAATTTCTACGGCATTTTGCCTCAGTTTCCCTATGAGATCTCCAGCGTCACGCCCAAAAAACCGACGACGAAAACGCTGAACGGGAAAACGTACCGCTTCGTGCGCTTGAAACAAACCCTCTTTTGGGGATATGACGCAGCCCCCGGTTTCCTCATCGCTCACCCTGAAAAAGCCCTGCTCGACCTGCTCTATCTCCAGTCCAAAGGGCTGTCCAGAGTGCACATGGACGAATTGGACCTCTCGAAACTGGACCGTGCCCGCTTCGAGATCTACGCAAACCGGTTTCCCGCCCTGAAAGGAATGGCGCTCCCATGATCACCTACGCGCAGGTGCGCGGGCTGGCGGCCCAATTTCGCATCCATGAGACTGTCATCTTTCGAGAATACCTCCAACTGGTCTTTTTGCAGAAACTCTATCAAAAGACGCCCGCTCAACACATTTACTTCAAGGGCGGCACCGCCATTCATCTCCTCTATGGCGCGCCGCGCTTTTCCGAAGATCTGGATTTCAGCGTCGCCCTTGCCCCAGAGACTTTTACCGCATACATCTTCACTGTGTTGAAACGAATGGAAAACGAGGATGGCGTGACGTGGGAGGAAAAAGACAGTCTGGCCGGCAAACAATTTCTCCTGACCGACCCGCCCGGCGTCTTACCGCATCCCACCTACATCACGCTGGATTTTTCCTTCCGGGAACCGGTTTATTCCCCTGAACATTCGATCATCCAGACCCCCTACCCGGTGATCTTTACTTCATTCGTCTATCACCTCTCGGCGGAAGAAATACTGGCGGAAAAAATCCGCGCCGTGATGACCCGGCGAAAGGGACGAGACCTGTACGACCTGTGGTATCTGCTGTCGAAAGGCGTGTCGGCGCGCAGCGACCTGATCCGCAGGAAATTGGATTACTGTCAGTTGTCCGGGATTTCAGCGGAGGATATTCTCGCCAGAGTGGCCTCGTTCCCCCAAAAAGAGTTCCTGCTGGATTTGCGGCCGTTTGTCCCGCAAAATGAGCGCGAACGCCTGCCTGAGTTTTTTGAGTACATGCACTCCTACCTCAAGCAGGCGCTTTCCTGAGTGTTGGATCATTGGTCAAAGCCTCTGGCTTGGTCATGGATACTTGACTGCCAGGCGTAGGGCAGGTATCTTACCCGCCAAGCCAGGCGGCAGGTACGATACCTGCCCTACATCTCCAAAATAACCTCCCGCAGTGGCAGGCAACCTGTGGGAGGTCGGTTTATGCATAGCGTTTACCAATTTATGTACGCTTCTTTCGCCGTATTCCGACGCCATCTTTCATCCCCTTGCGTCCAAAATCAGAACCTGTTTGGTGAACGGAAATTCCCCAAACCTGTAACAATCCGCGCTGGTCTTCGCGAATATTTTCATCAAGAAGGTTCATGCAACTGTCGGCTCCAAAACAAACTCATCTGCGTGTCTGAAGAATGCCTCACTCGACAGCTTCACGGCCTCGGCAATCGCTTCTTTGGTGATACTTTGATGCCACTGCTCGATGATCGTCTCCCAGGCCAGGCCCTCGGCAACCATTTCCAAAACATCTGAAACAAAAATGCGCGTGCCCCGAAAGACCGGCTTTCCGTGACAGATCTCAGGATCGGCTACAATGAAACGCCCCAGTAATTGTCGTTCCTTGTTTTCTGGCATCTTAATTACCTCCGTCCTTCGTCATTGAAGGGTCTCCCATCGGCCAACAAATATAAATCCTCTTCCGGCTCTTTCAGAAAATCGAAGGCAGGGTTGCGCGCGGCTGCACGTAACCATTCATCTTCGTCCCACTCATCCACAGGCGAGTAAAGACAATCACCCGCACGCGCTTTGGTCCCGGAATGGGAAGTTTCGTATCCAGTTTTAATTGACAATCCTCGTCAATCGTGCCTGTCAATTCAAGGGCTGTCATCGTCGCATCCATGGGTCACGCTCCTTTTGCTATGCAGATTATAGCAGTAAACCCCCGATGATTGAGCAGTTTGTGTTATGTAAACATCCCCCAATCCAGCGCGCCGGGGTCTTCCATCATGGAGTAATCCCACGGCTCCATGCCCATTTCGATGGTGACAGGCATGTTAAGGCCTTCCTGGGCTTTTTGTTTGATCATCTCGATCATCGCCGGGCCGTAGGGACAGAAGGGCGTGGTCAGCAGCACGTATAGTTTAGCGACGCCGTTCTCGACCTCCACCTTGCGGATCAAACCGAGCTGGATGACATTCATGAAAATCTCGGGGTCAACGACCTCGGCCAGTTTTGCGCGCAGCGGCTGCACCAGGTCGGGATGCGTGTCATGTATTGCCCAGCGGATTTCGTTTATTTCTTCGTCACTCATAGTTCCTCGTCCTCAAAATAGCTCATAACCGGCAACTTGCAACACCTTACCCGCCACTCGCATCATGTCACTCATCACTCATCGCTCATCACTCGTCACTCGTCACTCGTCACGCGTTGCCTGCTCTTGCACCACATACGTGCATTGCGAATCGCCGCTCAGGATGCACCGAATTTTCTCTGCGGGGACGGCCAACATGCGCGAGATGAGCGTCTGGTCCATGGTGCAGACTTCGGGGTGGCTCTGTCCGATTTGCAGATACGGACAACTGATTTCGTGGATTTGATAGCCATCCTGGGATTTTTCCCACTCGATGTTGAAGCCTTCCTCGGCCAGCAGGGTCTTCATGAACGCCAGCCGTTCTTCCATTGGCAGGTCTTTCATCTGCGCGGCGTACTCTGCGGCCATATCTTCGGCCATCTGCAAGAACAGTTTGCTGACAATTGGCCCGGGCAGGGATTCCTTCAATTGGTCGAGCAGGCGCGAGGTCAGGCGCAGGTAGCGGGTCGGGAAACGCTCCTGTCCGGACTCGGTCAGGAGGTAGACCAGGCGCGGGCGTCCGACCCCGTGACGTTCCTCTTCTGCCGAGATCAGTCCCTCGACCTGTAAATTATTCAAGTGGTGGCGCACCGAAATGGGATTGATGCCGACCGCCTCGGCCAATGCGTTGATAGTCGAGCGGGGATTGCGCTGAAGGGTTTGCAGGATGCGATCACGCGTGCTTTTCATTTTCAGGCCTTGTGTAGTGGCGACACTTCGGTAACCTCAGTGCATGCTTTAGTCGCTCTGGCAAAACGGCTGAAGCCGTTACTACCAGATAAAGTATAACCGCGCTACCGGACTTTGTCAATATACTAGATTATTATCATAAATATTGACATTTTGCCCTCCCCGTGCTATAATGCCGCCGATTGAAAAAACGACTTCCGAAGTCTTCAGCGAAGCATCCCCGAAGGGGACGGAGACTTCGGAAGTCTGGCACGAAGGAGTCTCAATGTCGGAACTGATCGTCAAAAACCTGCACGTCAGCATCAAAGGCAAGGAAATCCTCAAAGGCCTCGACCTGACGGTGAAACAGGGTGAAGTGCATGCCATCATGGGCCCCAACGGGACGGGCAAATCCACGCTGGCGTTTACGCTGATGGGCCACCCATCTTACACGGTTACCCAGGGCGAGATTTGGTTTAAAGGTGAGAACATCCTCGAACTCGAAGCGGATGAACGCTCGCGGCTGGGGCTGTTCCTGGCGTTCCAGTATCCGGTCGCCATCCCGGGTGTGACGGTTGCCAACTTTTTGCGGACCGCGATCAATGCCCGCCGCCGCGCGCTCAATCCCGAAGATAAGGGCATGCCCATTCCTGAATTCCGCAAAATGCTCAAAGAGAAAATGGAACTGCTCAAGATGGATTCCGCTTTTGCCGGTCGCTACCTGAACGACGGTTTCTCCGGCGGCGAGAAGAAGCGCGCCGAGATTTTGCAGATGGCGACCCTCAAGCCGGAAATTGCCATTTTGGACGAGACGGATTCGGGTCTGGATATTGATGCGCTGCGCATCGTCTCGGAGGGTGTCAATGCGCTGACCGGTCCCGACCTGGGCGCGGTCGTCATCACACACTATCAGCGCCTGCTCAACTACATCGAGCCGCAGTTCGTCCACATCATGCTGGACGGGCGCATCGTCGAATCCGGCGGCGCGGACCTGGCGCTGCATCTCGAAGAGCAGGGTTACGACTGGGTGCGCGAGAAGTATGAGAATGGAGAGAGTAGCAAATAGAGAATAGAGAGTAGTTTTGCGCTCATCCACTACTTTCTATTCTCTACTTTCTACTCTCTAATCCCTACTCACTGATGTTGCTATGAGCGAAGACGCCAAGATTTTGGAAGACATCGGCCAATATAAATATGGGTTCCACGACCCTGAGAATTACGTTTTCAAGTCGCGTAAAGGATTGGATCGGGAAATCGTCGAGCAGATTTCGGCCATGAAAGGCGAGCCGCAATGGATGCTCGATTTCCGCCTCAAGGCGCTCGAACATTTCCAGAAACGGCCCATGCCAACCTGGGGCGCGGACATCTCCGGCTTGAACCTGGATGATATTTACTACTATATAAAACCTGCCGAAGCCCAGAGTAAATCCTGGGAGGATGTGCCGGATACCATCAAGAATACTTTTGACAAACTCGGTATTCCTGAAGCTGAACGCAAGTTTTTGGCGGGCGTTGGCGCGCAGTATGATTCTGAGATGGTGTACCATTCCATCCTCGAACAATTGAACAAGCAGGGCGTCATCTTCCTGTCCATCGAGGATGGCCTGCGCCAGCACCCGGATCTGTTCCGCGAATATTTTGGCACGGTCATTCCGATCGAAGATAACAAGTTTGCCGCGCTGAACTCCGCCGTCTGGTCGGGCGGATCGTTCGTTTACGTGCCGAAGGGTGTCAAAGTGGATTTGCCGCTGCAGGCCTACTTCCGCTTGAACGCGGCCAATATCGGCCAGTTCGAGCGTTCGCTCATCATCGTGGATGAGGGGGCGTATGTACACTACACGGAGGGGTGCACAGCGCCCCAGTACACCACCAATTCTTTCCACTCCGGCGTGATCGAGATCATTGTCAAGCGTGGCGCCCGCTCGCGCTACACTACTATTCAAAATTGGTCCACCAATGTCTACAACCTCGTAACCCACAGCGCCAAGGTTTTTGGCGTTGGTACGCACGAATGGGTGGACTCGAATCTGGGATGTCTGGCTGATGGTTC
>JBDRTP010000174.1:0-4648 GCA_043823965.1 Chloroflexota bacterium | reverse complement strand
TGAAGCCGTCCTGGTCGCCCCCGCCACCACCTTCCTGATGATGAACCGCCCCGTGACGGTCCAATTCTGGCTCGACCCCGGCTCCGGCGGTTGGGCCGAGCGCCTGTTTCAGCCGTTGACTCAACCCTACGTGCTCTCTCGAAGTTGGACCAGGGATCAGGTCTGGAGTGACGCGGATGAAGTCCGCGCTTCGCAGGAGGCCATGGCGCGGCTGGTATCGGGATTGTTGCGCCGTTGCCGCGAGCGCGTGTATCTTGGGCTGGCAGAATTAGGCGAGACGGGATTTGAACAGCGTGGTGAGTTGTTACGCGCGTTCCAGAAGATTTTGACAGAGGCAATCGCGAGGGAATAGAACACGGATGGCGCAGATTTCACGGATTCACACGGATATAAAAAATCCACGAAAATCCGTCTCATCCGCACAATTCGCGTGCTATTCTTTTGGCACTTACACCTTTTCCACCCGTGCTATAATCTTTTCAAGGACAAACCTATGATTTGTGACATTTGTGGAAAACAAGGCGTAAAAGTGTCCCACGTCAGCCGCAGTTTCAGCAAAGGCGCGGACTTGCTGGTCATCGAAAACGTACCTGTGGTCAGTTGCCCGCATTGCGGCGAAAGTTACCTGACCGCCGAGACCCTGCACGAAATCGAGCGCATCAAACTGCACCGCAAAACGCTGGCAGAGTCCCGCCGCGTGGCAGTGGCGGAATTTGCATTGGAAGGGTAACGATTATGGTCACGCAAACCTTTGAAGCCGTTTACGATGGAAAGGTTCTGCACCCGAAAAAGAAACTGGAATTGGAACCGAATACCTCGGTTCAGGTGACAATTCAGGTTGTTAAAGCCAAACCCGCAAAGAAGAAGTCGTTTCTCGAAGTGATTGAGTCGCTCAACGTGGACGCGCCGCCCGATTGGTCGGAAAACATCGCAGAATACCTGCAAGCCGAAAAGCACGGGCATGACCGATAGGCTCTTTCTCTATACGGCGTTTATCTTGGCGCTTGCCTCGCCCACTGACTAATATCACGACAAAGCAAAGCAACTTTCCCGCAAGATCAAGAAAGAGAACATTGCTCTCGTCACCACCCGCGCCATTCTGGTCGAAATTGGCGACGCGATGGCAAGTCAGCGCAGGCGGCAGGCGGGGATAACGATGATTGAAGCGTTGGAAAACGACGAGAACCTGGAAATCATTCCCAACAGCGAAGAACTTTATAAACGCGCTGTTCGACCTATATCGCTCCCGTCCTGATAAAAATTGGGGCATGACCAATTGCATTTCATTTGTGGTCATGCAAAACGAGCAGATCAGCGCGGCGCTGACCACTGACGCGCACTTTCAACAGGCTGGTTTTACCACTTTGATGCGTGAATAAATCGCATAGAAAGTCAATAACAGGGCGCGTGGGGACACCCTGTTTTTTTACAAACCACGTCCCCGAGTCGGGTTTACCCGACTTCGTAAACGCAGCCCGATGGTTTCGCGAAGCACCCTTTAAGGCACCGTCGGGCGGAGCAACGCGGACGAGTTGTTGAAGGCGTTTCAGAAGGTGTTGCAGGAAAGTAACGAGAAATGAGTTGACGCCAAGCGGGGAAAGTCGTACAATCTAGACAGACTAGACAGGTTGAAGGTGTCCTATGAACACAATGTGGCAAATTCAAGATGCAAAAAATAAACTCAGCGAAGTCATTGAGCGCGCCCTCAAACAGGGGCCGCAGTTGATCACGCGACGCGGCGAGAAAACGGTTGTGGTTCTGGCATTCTCGGAATACGAGAAGATGCGAAAATCGCAAGGGAAACTCTCTGAGTTTTTCCGCGCCTCCCCGCTGGCAGGCATTGACCTGACGCGCGACGAAAGTTTAGCCCGCGACGAGGTCAACCTATGAAATACTTGCTCGACACCTGTGTCATCTCGGAGTTGGTCGCCAAAAAGCCGAATCCGAAAGTGGTCGAATTTGTGGACTCGCTCGACGCAGACGACATTTACTTGAGCGTCATCACGGTTGGGGAGATCATCAAGGGTGTTGAAAAACTTCCAAAGTCGCGTCGAAAACAAGAATTACATGACTGGCTTAAGGATGATTTGCTCATCCGCTTTCAAGGAAAAATTCTTGCGCTCGATGCAGATGCTCTTTTAGAGTGGGGCACAATGACCGCCCGCATCGAATCCAACGGGCAAAAAATGCCCGCCATCGACTCGCTGATTGCGGCCACTGTGCTGGCAAACGAGATGACTCTCGTCACGCGTAACGTGAGCGATTTTGATGCGACGGGAGTCAAGATTGTGAATCCGTGGGACTAAAAATCCGCCAGCCTACCCCCTCTCCCTTTGGGAAAGGGCTGGGGTGAGGGTGAACGCGGGCGAGTTGTCGAAGGCGTTTCAAAAAGTGTTGACGGAGTAGCGAGCACCGAAGTGTCAGATTTCGCGTGCTATAATCTTTTCAGGCAATGTCAGGAAAGGATAACGGTATGTTACAACAAGTCACCATTCGCACCCAGGATGCCAACGCACTCAAGCCACTGGTACGCGTCGCGCTGGAGCGCCAGGCAAAACTGCTGGAATTTTCCATTCGCCGCACACGCGAGGCGTTGGAAGTTTTCGAAAAACGCTATGCCATGAGCACGGAAGAGTTCGAGCGCAAATTCAAGACAGGCGAAATTGCCGAAACGCTGGATTTTATAGATTGGTGGATGGAAGTGGAAGCCCTGCATCATCTGGAAAATCAACTTCAATCCATGCGTGAGGCGCAACTTGATTGAATATCTCACCCATATTCAGGATTTGCTGAACGCCTCGCCCTTCGTTTACGAACCGTCCATTACTTTTGAAGACCGAGGGGACGCCTGGTTCGTGCGCGGCGACGTTTACTTCATTGACAACTCCCGTTTGCATTTTCGGGAGTTATTTGTTGGTCAGGGGATATTTGCCAAAATCGCGTATTCCTATCACTACCAGCGCGCCGACGAATCCATCGTCTTTCGTTATGACAACATTTCACACTACCCACACCTGCCATCTGCGCCGCATCATAAGCACGTCGGGGATGAGGCTGTCATCGCCGCGGAACTGCCCGATTTTGAAGCCGTCTTGCGCGAGATTGAACGGCTGATGGACACAGGGCGGTAAAAACCCACACCTGACACCTAAACCCATGACACATCCCTTCATCCCTCGCCCCTCCCAACAAGAAATCCTCCGCTACACAGGCGGGCGCCTCGGCATTGCCGCCGTCCCTGGCGCGGGCAAGACGCACATTCTCTCCGCGCTCGCGGCGCAGATCATTCATAACAACCAACTGCAGGATGGGCAGGAAGTGCTCATCGTCACGCTGGTCAATTCAGCGGTGGACAATTTCGAAGCGCGCATTAAAAAGTTTTTCGCGGAACGTCCCATTCAGGCGCTCTACAAATATCGCGTCCGCACCCTGCACGGGCTGGCGCATGACATCGTCCGCGAGAAGCCCGCCCGCGTCGGCCTCGAGGAGCGCTTCAGCATCAT
The DNA here is from genome assembly GCA_043823965.1 of Chloroflexota bacterium. GTDB lineage: Bacteria > Chloroflexota > Anaerolineae > Anaerolineales > Villigracilaceae > CG2-30-58-95. The sequence continues at coordinate 1,145 of JBDRTP010000174.1, read as the reverse complement.
TGACGAGCGCGAGGCCGAGTTCATCCGCCGCGAGTCGGTCAATGCGTGGCTGGCCACTCATCCCGATTTTCTGGATGACTACCTCGACGCCGCGCTGGATGATTCCAAGCGCGACTGGATCCGCCGCCAGCAATTGCCCAATTTGGTGGACTCGCTCGCCCTGGCCTTTATCCGCTCATCGAAGGACCGCCTCCTGACTCCCGAAGGCCTGCGTGCCAAACTAGACGCGTCACCTGCGCCTCTGCCGCTCGCCGAACTCGGCTACAGCATTTACGCGGACTATCAACGGGCTCTCACCTATCGCGGCGCGGTGGACTTCGACGACTTGATCCGCCTGGCGTTGACTCTGCTCGAAAACGACGAGGAATATCTGGAACGCTTGCGTTTTCGCTATCCGTTCATTCTGGAAGATGAAGCGCAGGATTCGAGTAAGACGCAGGAAAGGATATTGGGCAAGATCGCTGGCCCCGATGGAAACTGGGTTCGAGTCGGTGACCCGAATCAGGCCATCTTCGAAACCTTCACGACTGCTTCGCCTGAATTATTGCGCGCCTTCATTCGCGAGAACGAACATAAAGACATGCCCGAGTCGGGACGCTCGCAACCGTCCATTATTGCGCTCGCCAATCGTCTGATTGACTGGACGATGAACGAACATCCCGTCCCCAGTGTGCGCGGGGCGTTGGACGTTCCACACATCGAGCCTGTGCCAGCAGGCTATGAGCCAGTCAACCCGCCCGACAACCCCGAAGCGATTCGGTTTATCAGCAAAAAGTACACGCCCGAAGAAGAACTGGAGGCGGTGGTCAAGTCGGTCAAGGATTATTTGGATTCAGTCGCGGACTTGCTGCATGAAGAACAACCGACCATCGCGATCTTGGTCCCGCGTAACACGCGCGGCATCGAAGTCATCGACGCGCTCAAGAAGCGCGGGGTGGAGACGATCGAGTTGATCTCCAGCACGTCCACCACGCGCGCCGCGGCGGGGTCGTTGAATTATCTGTTCTCGTATCTGGCAGACCCGCAATCGGCGAGCAAGTTGTCGAAGGCGTATCAGGTTTTCAGAAGAGACTGGCGCGAGAGTATGTCATTGCGAGGAGCGACAGCGACGAAGCAATCTCCTGTCAACGAGGAGAATGCCAACG
>JBDRTP010000173.1:0-5004 GCA_043823965.1 Chloroflexota bacterium | reverse complement strand
GGCAGGGCCGGTTACCTGATTATTTCCGCGTCCACAAGCCCGAGGGGTACACACAGGGCGCTGCCCAAACCGGGCAGCGCCCTAGCGGCCTTAAGCCTTAGGAGGGCTTTAGGGCTTTGTACCGGCATTCATCTGTAATGTAACCGCGGTCTGTGCCAGCGCTCTGCCGTTCAGCGCTGCGCCGGTGTTCATCGCAATCAGCGTTTGGCACAATATAATTCCCTTGAAGTCAGACGCCGTTCCAAGGGTCACTTGGCCGGCGACCTGCCAGAAGATGTTCTTGGCCTGTGCGCCGCCGCTCAGAGTAACAATGGCGCCGTTGCTCACGGTGAGGTCTTGCGCTATCTGGAAGATCCAGACATCATTTGCGCCGCCCGAGAGAGTGACACCAGTGGTTATTAAAACCCCGGTCCCCCACTTGTAGAGCCCAGGAGCGAGTGTCATCCCGCTAATATCTCCGGCGCCCAGTTCAGTAGCATCGGGCAATGTCCGTCCAGCGGCGTCGGTGTACGCGGTTTCCATGTCGCTTACAGCCGTGGTCATTTTAGCTGGAGTAGGAACTGCATAGTCGGCTGCATATACTTTTCCAGTAACCAGGGATGATGTTGAAAATTCATTGGAGGAATCCATTATTAACCCAAAGCCAGTGATGCCCGTCGCGGCTATTGGGCTCACTCCAATATCTCCAACAATTGAGGTGGTTCCAGTGGCTGAGATTCCTGCTTTTGCCAGAATCGCGAAATTGCCGGTCGACCCAAGGTCTACCGGCGCTGGGCCTGCTGCCGCCCGTGCCATTTGCCCTGTGCCCAATGTGAGCACAATAGCTAACGTAGCCAATAACAACAGGCGGACTGTATTGCTGAGTGGATGATAGGTTGAGTTGTTCATGTTGCATTCTCCTTATCCAATAGTGCGCCAGAATCGGCACATGAGTTGAAACCGTACGCGGTTTCATAGACTCATCTTACAATAAATACTCCCCGGCCACATCCATCGACTGGGGGATGTTTGTCTCCGCCACTTGGGGGAGGCAGGAGGGGGCTCAAGTGACGAGTTTATGTCTTAAGGCGAGGGCCACAGCTTCCGTGCGGCTGGCAACACCTAATTTGGAAAGGATGTTACTGACGTGGGATTTGATTGTGGATGGACTTACGGTCAGTCTTCCGGCGATCTGCGTATTGTTCAGCCCCTCAACCATCAAGGCTAGAACTTCACGCTCGCGCTCCGTCAGATCAAGGCCGGGCGCCGGCGGTTGATTGGCTGTCTCGACCAAGGCTTGAGCGGCCTCGGGAGAGAGTGTGGCGCGACCAGCGTGCGCAGCGCGGATGGCCCGAACCAAGTCGTCTGCAGAGACATCCTTGAGTAAATAGGCAATCGCCCCGGCTTCCAGTGCGTTCTTGACCAGGTCCCCCTCTTTGTAACTGGTCAGTGCAATTATCTGCACCTGTGGATGCTTCTGGCAGATGGCGCGTGTTGCGGTTGCCCCGTCCATACCCGGCATGACCATATCCATCAGGATCACATCCGGCAAAACCTGAGCACAGAGTTGGATGGCAGCTGCGCCGCTTTCGGCTTCGCCCGCCAGTTCCAGGTCATCGAAGGCTTTCAAGAAGGTCGCCAATCCTTTGCGCACCATTGTGTGATCGTCAACGAGCATGACGCGAATGGGTTGGGAGGGGGAGATTGTCATAAGGACTCCTTAAGTGGGGTTTTCGTCCAGCGCATCGTGAGTTCAGTACCGTGACCAGGCTGGCTCGTGACTGATAACAGCGCACCCACGGCTTCGGCGCGTTCGCGCATCATGCTTAAGCCATAGTGACCTGAAAATGTTTGTTTAGGGTCAAAGCCCAGGCCGTCGTCACGAATACGCAATTCGATTACGGCTCCATCCTGCTTTAGATCTATCTCAACCTGGCTGGCTTTGGCATGTTTGGCGACGTTATTAAGCGCTTCCTGACATACGCGGTAGAAGGCTACTTGTACTTCGGCGGGGAGGATGAACTCCCCCGTTACGGTAACAGCAACCGGGAGGTCGGTCCGGCCTGAGAGGGCATTTCCCAACAGACGTAACAGGTCGCCCAGGTTTGCATCGGTCAACATAGTGGGCCGCAGTTCAGCCATAAGTACGCGCATCTCGGCCTGCGCGCCACGGTTCAAACGGCGCAAGTCTTCGAGTGAGCGCCGTGCCTCCTCTTGATCTTGTTCCCATAAGCGCGGCAAAACTTCGGCAATCAGCCCGGCGGAGAAGAGTGATTGGTTGACGGCATCATGCAGGTTGCGCGCCAGACTCTGTCGTTCTTCCAAGACCGCCAGCGCTTGTGCCTGTCCATACAGTTCCGCGTTGACCATGGTGAGTGCGGACTGGTCGGCTACGCTCAGGGCCAGGTCGGCATGGTGAGCCGTGAAATAATCCTTCGTGGTTTCAGCGACGCCCACGCCACCGATGAGGCGGCCTCTCACCGCCAGCGGTACCCACATCCACGAATGCATTCCTTCGAGCAAAACAGCAGCCTTTTCATCCAGAAGCGAACGCAGAAATTGCGCCTGCGGGTCGTCACTCCACACGTCGGCGATGCGGATGGGACGATGTCTGTTGAATAACGCGTCCATGTTTTCTGGGGTATTCAAGTGAATACGGATAGGCGCGGATTGCTCCAATTGCGGCGTCCCGCGCATCGCCAGGGTGACCAGCGTAGAGTCTTCCAACGCGAATACTCCGCCATGTGTGTACTCGATGATCTCGTGCAATTGTTCGAGGATCAAACCCGGCTGGAGTTCCAGTGTGGATGCCAAAGTATGGAAGATGGCGAGCAGAGTCACCTGTTCGCGCCTTCGGGCTTCAATCTGCTCGCTTAGAGTTTTTTCTATTTGGATGCGCTGACTGACATCTCGGATGGCACTCAACAGACACGGCCGGCCCCGATAGTTGATCATTGATCTGCGTACTTCAACGTGAAATGGTGAGCCATCCTTGCGTATATGGACGACGAGCGATTCCAACGCGCCACCCGGTTCAGCCGTCTGGATATTTTCCGTAGACAAGGCATGGCTTTCAGGATGCATGAAGACCGTTGGATTCAGTCCTACAAATTCCTGGCGAATGTAGCCGTATATCTCACATGCGGCGGGGTTGGCTTCAACTACCAAGCCTTTCTCTACATCATAGATAATCAACGCTTCGCTTGTGGCTTCAAAGATGTTCCGGTACTCTTCTTCAGAAGTTAACCTGCTATCAGTAGCTTGACTCATAATGTTTACCTTTGACTTAGTTCAATTGCTTGAAGACGGTGGATTTCAGCCAAGACATCTTCCGGCCTGGTTTCCATTTCAAGGTCTGCGAGTTCACTGTTCGCATGATCTACGATACCCAGCTTGTCTTGTATGGCGTCCAGCATCTGTAACACGCGTGACAATTCATGTTCGGTCAGCAGTCCAATGTAAATCCAGATCGGCGCGGCGTTCAGTCTCTTCGCCCAGGCGGTTTTGGCTGATGAGCAGGTGCAGCAGGGTGGACTTGCCGCAGCCGCTGGGGCCCATCACGGCCACGAATTCACCTACCTTGACTTTGAGAGTGACGTGGTCGAGGGCAATCACGGCGGTCTCGCCGGAGCCGTAGATTTTGGTCAGATTCTGGGTTTCGATGAGGGACATGGGATACTCCGATTTAGGATTGATGATTGACGATTTTCGATTGGGTATGTGGGACAGGTGAAATATACTACAATTGCAGAAAGTTGGTGAGGGGGTTCGTCAGCCACGCCGGGTTACACAAAATTTTGGGTTGTCCAGCGGTTCAACTGCTGGACAACAGGCTGGGTTACACACCATTACACACCCTGGTGTATAATTGTCGGTGGAGGTGGCCTATGGCAATGCACCGTGCGCAACTATTGCTTGAACCCGAACTGTATCGCCGTTTGAAGGAGATTGCCAGGCGGGAGCGGCGCAGCATTTCTGACGTGGCGAGAAATTTCATTCGGGAAGGTATGCGGACGAGTGAAAATCTGCCCGATGAAAAACTCCAGCTAGAACTTGCTGCTTTGGATAGGTTGAATCAAATACGGGATGAAATCAGAGAGCAGCATGGCGTTTATACAGGCGACCTTGTGAATGAAGTCCGCGAGGAACGCATCCGTCAGATGGAGGAGGTTGGGCGGAACAGATGAACCAGTTCGCTGCCTACGATGCCCAATACCTTGCCTTGGCTGAATCTCTGGGCGCAAACCTTTGGACTGCTGACGAGCGCCTATACAAAGGTGCTAAATTGGTTGGCGCTGACTGGGTTCATTGGATTGGCGAGAGCCAGTGAGCATTTATCTGTGACCAGTTACCAGTCCATAATCCTCAATCGCTGATTTACCAATCTGCCGTGTCCTTGCAATCCCTCTTCGCCAACTGGCGCACCGACCCCGACACAGCCCCCAACCTCCCAACCTGGCGGAGCACGCCGCCGCGCCCTGCCGATCTGTATCCATTCCCGGCCGACCTGCCCCCCGCGTTGGCCGAGGCGCTGACGGCGCGCGGCATCACCTCGCTGTATTCGCATCAGGCCGCAGCCTGGGAACATGCCCGCGCGGGTGAGAATGTTGTCCTGGCAACCGGCACCGCCAGCGGCAAGACGCTAGGTTATAACCTGCCCGTGCTTTCTGCGTTACTGGAAGATGACGACGCGCGCGCGTTGTACCTTTTTCCGACCAAGGCGCTGGCGCAAGACCAGTTTTCAGTGATCAGTCATCAGTGTTCAGTTTTGGAGCAAACACTGAAAACTGAACACTGGACACTGAATACTGGCATCTACGATGGCGATACCCCCACAACCCAGCGCAAAGCCATCCGCGAAAAAGCCCGTCTCATCCTGACCAACCCCGACATGCTGCACACCGGCATCCTGCCGCATCACACCAACTGGGGCGACTTCTTCCGCAACCTGAAATTTGTCGTCATTGACGAAATGCACACCTATCGCGGCGTGTTCGGTTCGCACGTCGCCAACGTCATCCGGCG
>JBDRTP010000172.1:0-5076 GCA_043823965.1 Chloroflexota bacterium | reverse complement strand
GAACGATCAGGCGCTCGAACCCTGGCTGGACGAAGCGCTGTGCATCTACAGCGAGCGCATCTTCTACGAGACCACCTACCCCAACCTGGTGAGCTGGTGGTGGAACTTTCGCGTCTACGGTTTTCAACCGACTGGCTGGGTAGATAGCAGCATTTACGACCTCGGCAGTTTTCGCCCTTACACCAACGCCGTCTACTTACGCGGGGCGCTCTTTCTGGAAGCCCTGCGCGTCCGTATCGGCGACGAGGCCTTCTTTGCCTTCCTGAGGGATTACGCCGCGCAGATGGCCGGCCGGCGCGCTACGGCCGGCGACTTCTTCGCCATTTTGCGCCAGCACACGAACGTGGATTTTTCGGATATTGTGGCGGGATATTTTCTGAATCCGCATTAATATTACAGCTATAGATCACATCCTGGAGTCATCCATACGCCGAAGGCCTACTCGGCAGAATTCGCGTTTAATCTCCCTCCGCCGCGTAGGCCTTCGGCAAACGCCCTCGCCTGCTCCACATACGCCAGGGACTGATGGCAGAAATACGTGCTGTACAGCGCGGCAATACCCGCAGCATCGCCAGTTTGCGATAGGTAGCGTTTGAATTACTGTCGCGGCTTTATTTCAGGGGCGCAATCTTTTCGGTTTTTTGCTGTTTTCTGGCAAGTTCCCAATCGAGACGGCTAATCTCAGGCATAGGCAAGGTCTTCCTTGAGGATGGGGAAAAGCTCATCAGGAGTTTTTCCGGTCAGCTTCATGTAGAGGGTATCGGCGTCAATGTCAATGTCATCTGACCACGCAAGCCATCTGCCCCCTTCGACAGAAATCTTCTTGAAATTCTCGTAATTGTTCCAGCGTGCGAACACGCCTCTTCCGGCCAGATGGGAAAGGTCAACTTCGCCATTAACGCCGTCGGCAAATTTCAGGCGGATTTTGTAATCATTCAGCGGTTGCGCCTTTACAATCTTGGGTACGGACATTCTCTACCGGACAGATTTTCTTTCGTGTGTCAAAATGCGCTGTTTTTACCACAAAGGGTACGAAGTAACACGAAGGAAAGGCTTTTTTCTTATCCTTTGTGCCCCTTTGTGTCCTTTGTGGTGAAGGTTTTGAATTTTGTCAGGTAGCAAAGTACGGACATAGGATTTTCCTCGCGACGAACAGCGACCTTTTACTTCGACTTTTTTATTATACAACGGAAAACCTGTAAATTTGGTTGTAATACGCCGTAAGGGCACATCCTATTGAGTGCGGGGCACAACCTGCAACTTTCAACTTTCCAACTTCTCCACCAACTCCCTCGCCTGCTCCACATACGCCAGGGACTGGTGCCTGAAATACGCGTTATACAGCGTGGCGTAGTGACCGCCCTGCGCCAGCAGCCCGTCGTGGCTGCCTGCCTCGATAATCTTCCCCTTTTCCATTACCACAATCCGATCTGCCGCCTTCACGGTGGATAGGCGATGGGCGATCAGGATGCTGGTCGCTTCGGCCAGGATGAGTTTCAACGCCTGCTGGATCTGCCATTCGGTGAAGGGGTCAATGCTGGCGGTCGCCTCGTCGAGCACGAAGATGGCGGGGTTCTGCGCCAGCACGCGCATCAGCGCCACCAACTGACGCTGGCCCATCGAAAGCCGCGCCCCGCGCTCGCCGACCTGCGTCTCCAGCCCGTCGGGCAAGGTTTCCAGCCACTCGCCGCCGCCGATGCGCTTGGCCATCGAAAGCATCCCGGCATCGGTCACCTCTGGACTCGCATAGCGGACGTTCTCGGCCACTGTCCCCGAAAACAGGAAGGGAACCTGCGAGACGATGCCCAGCCGGCGGCGGTAGGATTGCAGATCAAAGGAGCGGATGTCCCTCCCGTCCACCAGCAGGCGGCCGGACTGGAATTCGTAGAAACGGGCGATCAATTTAGCGATGGATGACTTCCCCGCGCCGGTGTGCCCAACCAGGGCCAGGTTCTCGCCCCGTGCGATAGTCAGGTTGAAGTCCGCGAGCACCGGCTCTTTATCTGCATAGCGGAAGGAAAGGTTCTCGAAGCAGATCTCGCCCCGCAGCGTGGAGATCGTCTGGCGGTCGGTCTGGACGACGGCGGGTTCGGCGTCCATCAGGGCGAAGACGCGCTCTGACGCCGAGAGGCCGGATTGGATCTGCGCCCAGAAGGCCGAAAGGTTCATCATCGGCCACAGGAAGCGGTCGAGGCTGAGCAGGAACAGGTACCACGCGCCCGCCGAGATCACCGCCTGCGCCGCGTTCAGCCCGCCGGCGTAAACCAGGATGGCGGTGAAGATGCCGGTCAGGGCGTTCAGCACCGGGAAGATCAGCGAGAGGATAAAGCCGCGCTGAACGTTGAATTTGTATGACTTGCGGTTGGCGGCGTCGAACTCGCCGAAGATGGTCATCTCCTGGCGGAAGTTCTTGGCGATGGCAATGCCGCTGACGGTCTCTTTGATCGCCGCGTTGACGTCGGCCATCGCCTGCATCCCCTTTTTGGTGACGACGCGCGCCAGGCGGCGGAAGCCGAGCGCCACGCCCAGGACGACCGGCATGAAGGCAAAAAGCACCAGCGAAAGCCGCCACTCGGTGTGGACGAGCACGAAGCCCAGCAGGACGGCCTGGAAAGTCTGCGAGGCCACGTCGGTGATGATGATGACCAGTTGGCTGAAGTCGTTGGTATCCGAGTTGATGCGCGAGACGATGCGCCCCGACGAGAACTGGTCGTAAAACGAGAGATCGTGTTCGGCGGCGGCGCGGAAGGCGCGCGTGCGCAATTCCAGGACGACATCGCCGAGCACGCGCACGGTCAGGCTGCGGCGTACCCAGTTTATGCCCCAATCCGCCACGCCGACGAACATCACCGCGCCGGGCACGGCCAGCAGCACCACCCAGGCCGACTGGCTTTTCAGGAAATCCAGGGCGCGCCCGACGACGATGGGCTGCGCCACCGAAATGAGCGACATCAGCAGGGTCAGCAGGGAAATGACCGCCATCCCTCCGCCGTGCGCGCGGAAGTGGGCGACGATGCGCCGCACCAGTTCGCGGTCGGAATACTGGCGGTCGTATTTTTCGGGGTCGAGGCCTTCGAAGAAACTCATCTTCAAACCTTTGCCTGCACTGTGACGCAGGCACACGTGTGTACGTTGTGTCCGCCTGCCCCCGTTTTGTGGGGGTTGTGTTTAAAGACCTTTTTGCAGTGGACTCAATACCTGTTATTCCGAAAAAATCCTGCGATACGCCTCGGAAGACTTCATCAATTCCTCATGCGTGCCGATGGCGGCCACACGCCCCTTGCGCAGGACGATGATCAGATCGGCCCAGCGGATCTGCGAGAGGCGGTGGGTGATGATGAAGGTGGTGCGCCCTTTGGCGGCGGCGGCAATCGCCCTTTGAATGCGGTCTTCGGTGGCGGAGTCGATGGAACTGGTCGAGTCGTCCAGGACCAGGATGCGCGGGTCGGTCAGGAAGGCGCGTCCCAGGGCCAGGCGCTGGCGCTGGCCGCCCGAAAGGGTCACGCCGCGCTCGCCGATGACGGTCTCGTATTTCTTCTCGAACGTTTCGACGAATTCCTCGGCCTGGGCGGCGTTCGCGGCTGAAATGATCTCCTCCTGTGTGGCTTCCGGTTTGCCAAAGCGGATGTTCTCGCTAATGCTGCGCGAGAAGAGGAAAACATCCTGCTCGATGATGGAGATCTGCTGACGCAAGGCGGCCAGGTTCCAATCGCGCACGTCCACGCCGTCCACCAGCACCTGGCCGTGTGTGGCGTCGTAAGTGCGGTTGACCAGTTTGACCAGCGAGGTCTTGCCCGCGCCCGTCTGCCCGACGATGGCGATGGTCTGGCCAGGTTTCACGGTGAAGGAGATGTTTTGCAAGACGGGTTCGGGGGAGAGGGAGAATGGGAGCAGGGGAGCAGGGGAGGGGGGATTCCCCTGTCTCTTATCCCCTATCCCCTCGTAGGCAAAGGACACGTTGCGAAATTCAACCTGCCCTTTCATTTCACCAGTAAAGCCAATTTCATTCTGATCGAGATTGGTCTCGCGGTTCATCAGCTCGAGGATGCGGCGCGCTCCGGCCAGTCCCAGCGAGATTTGCGAGTAGGCGAAGATCGAAACCCAGGTGGGGAAGTCGAGCATCAGCAGCAGGCCGAAGTATGCCACCACGTCGCCGACCGCCAGCACGCCCTGACGGTAGAGCAGCAGGGCGTGGAACAGGCCGAAGGCCAGGGCAATGGCGAACATCAACAGGGGGACGAAGCGCGCTTCCAGGTCGCCCTGGCGCACGTTGGCGGCGCGCACGCGGCGGGCGTTGGCGTTGAAACGCCCCACCTCGGCCTCTTCCTGCGCCGCGCCTTTCATCACTTCCACGCCATCCAGCGCCTCGGAAAGGTGCGTGTTCATCTGCCCAAAGGACTCGCGGACTTCGTCGGCGATCGGCTCGAGGTTTTGCAGATAACGCCGCAGGGCGAAGAAGTAGAGCACAGCGAAGATCAGCGGCGTCAGCACAAGCGAAGGATGATAGCGCGGCGCGAAGAGGATCGGCATCAACAGGAAAATAAGCGAGCCGATGACCAGGTTGACGCCCGGGCTGAACAGGAAGTTGACCTCGCGCACGTCGTTGGTGGCGCGCGCCATCGTATCGCCGAGCGGCTGCAGGCTGTGGAAGGTCATGCTCTTGCCCAGCAGGGAGACGTATAGTTCGTCGCGGGCGTCGCGCTCGACTTTTTGGGCGATGAGTTCCGCGCCGAAGTTGCGCCCCAGTTGCAACACGCCGCGCAAAATCTGTGAGCCGCCGATCAGCAATGCAATCGGCAGCAGGACCGAGGTCTGCGGCGGCGCGGCGAGGATGGCGTCGAAGGCGCGCCCGGTAAAGACCGGCACGTAGGCAGCCAGCGCAGCGTTTCCGATCGCGCCGATGACCATGATGACCATCAGCTGCCAATGGCGCAATCCGTGGCTGACGATCCAGCGCATAGGGCTGCGGCGGTCGGTTGTCCGGCGGGTGAGGGTGAATTCGGCGAGTTGGGCGGTCATAGGGTTGGGGAGCAAACGGGTTGATTTTACCACGCCGATTATAAGTCGAGTAACAAC
>JBDRTP010000171.1:0-10330 GCA_043823965.1 Chloroflexota bacterium | reverse complement strand
AGATCGTTGATCTTGACCTTCATCCGTTCGATCTTGCTTTTTTGTTCTTCGCTGAGCTTGTCAGAGAGTTCATCCTCCAGCACAAACAGATTCTGCTGCACCGCGCCCAGGGGTGACTTTAGTTCATGAGAGACAATGGCGGCAAAATTCTCTCTCAGCATTTCTTTTTCCCTTCTCAGGGAAATGGTTTCTAAAACCAATCTCCTTCTATCGAGGCCTCTCTGAGTGATCAAACGGAATTCGTCCGGGCCGAATGGTTTTGGCAGGAAGTCGTAGGCGCCGATCTTCATGGCTTCCACGGCTGAACTGACAGTCGCATAGCCAGTGATGACGATGGTCACGATGTTTGGATCGCGATCACGGATCTTTTCAAGCACCTCCAAGCCCGGAATCCCGGGCATTTTCAGGTCAACAAAGACCAGGTCGGGTTGGAATTCCTTTACAAGCTCCAAGCCAAGATTACCGTTCCTGGCGGTGGCGAGCTGATAATTACCGCTTTCCAATATTAGTGTGCACGAATCTAAAATCACTTCCTCGTCGTCAATAATCAAAATTTTATACTTTGTCGCCATTGTTGTCGCTCTCTTCACCTAGGCTCACAGGTAATCTGACGATAAAGGTTGTTCCCTTGCCAACTTCGCTTTCAACCAGGATTGTTCCTCTATGTTCTTTGATGATCCCGTAACAAATCGCCAATCCCAGCCCGTGGCCAGTATCCTTGGTCGTGAAGAAGGGATCGAAGATCTTCTCCAAATCCTCTTTCTCGATGCCTGAACCGGTGTCTGTGAACTCGACCTCAACGCAACGGTTTTCGCGATCGTACCTGGTCATTATCGCCAGGTGTCCGCTGCCTTCCATTGCCTCGGCAGCGTTGATGATCATATTCATGAACACGCGCTCGATCTGTGAAGGATCAATGACAGCCCTGGGCAGGTCTATCTTCAGACTGCTCTGTATTCGAATGTTATGGAACAGGGCTTGATTTTCTATCAGCGAGATGCAGTCCATCAGCACAGAGTTGACATCGCATAATGTTTTATCCGGTTTCTTTTGGCGAGAGAAATCCAATAAGCCTTTGATGATCTCTTTACAACGGTTCGCCTGGTTGACGATCTTTTGGAGGAAATCCTTGGTCGGATCCTCGGCCGTCGTTTGTTCCAGGAGCAGGTGCGAGTATGTGATAATCCCGGTCAGGGGATTGTTCAACTCGTGGGCCACGTTGGCTGCCAACTGTCCGATGAGCGCCAGTCGTTCAGACTCCATCAGTTTGCTTCGGGTAAATTCTTTTAGCTGTAAATCTCTCTCTTTTAACGCAGAAGCCATGCTGTTGAAGGAATCTGCCAGCTCTCCAAATTCATCTCTGGAACGCACCTCCACTTTTGCGTTCAGGTTGCCGTGTGCGACTTCCCTGGATGCCAGTACCATTTTGTTGATCGGCCCGGAAATTGATCGCGAAAAGAGGTAGGATAACAACAACGATACCAGCACACCCACGAGGGTAATGAACAGGAATACGAAGATCGTTTGCTTTTTAATGTCCAGGTATTTTTGTTCCAAGATGCCAACGTACAGGATGCCGACTACTTTGTTGTTGATATCTCTGATAGGCTCGTAGGCTGTGATGTACCAGTTGTTTACGACATAAGCGCGCCCGATATACGGTTCTCCTTCGATCACAACCTGGTTGTACACTATCTCGCTGACACGCGTTCCAATGGCTCGCGAACCATCGAGATTCTTGACGTTGGTCGAAATTCTTACATCGTCCTGAAAAATGGTTGCCGTCCCGATGTCTTTGCCTTCGTATTTCATATCCTCAAAGACGGTTTGTTTTATCTCGTCAACGATATTATAGTTCCTGTTCAGCAAGACGCCGCCGTATAAGACTCCGATAAAGTTATTTCGATAGTCGAATATCGGGGCTGCGGCCTTCAACATCATGCCGGCTGTTTCCTCTGTCTCATTTCTCACTCTTGCCATAGGCGTGTCAATAAACTTGAAGTAGGCCTGTTCGGCCAGCCGCGGGGATTCTCGGCGTAATTCCTCGCCAGACACAATCACAGTCGCTGCAACAGGCACCTTTCTACTCAATACTACTGAAACAAGTTCATCGTAACCGTTGCCATCCTTGGAGCTGCCCGGATTACTGGCTCGAAAAAGAATATTGCCGGTTGCATCTGTGAGCGTCAGTATATCAAGCCCTTCTCTTAGCCTGACTCTTGACAACTCCTGGGTGGCCGGGTCAATATTTCCGGCGGTCATTGCATCGGTAAGAAAAAACCGGCCGGCGGTCAATCGGACTACATCGTTAATATGTTCCAGCTCGCTCTGATAGATCTCTCTGGCGGAATTAAGATCATGACGAACTTTATCTTGCGCTTCTGCCACGATGCGGTTGCTGATCAGTTGGATGCCTGCCACAGTGAAAATCGCGCTGAGCAGAATGATGATCAGCAAAAAGCTGAGGATGAGCTTGGTGGCTATCGGTATCCTGACGCCATCTTTACTTATAAGAGCAAATCCTGACCGGCGTCTCGCATGAATAGCGTTAGATGGTTTCGTCATAAACTCACGTCTGAGAAGTCACACGTAATGCGCTTATAAGGCGGCGTGTACTAATTCAATCAGGTCTTTGACGACTATGTGCTCCTCGTTGCTGGTGGTCTTCACTGCATCCCGGAACATGCTGACATCCTTGGGGCAGGCGACGATAAAGGTATTCACGCCATCCAGCTTTACCGCTTCACGGATGCGGGATTCGCTGGGGCGTTCCTGGATTTCCCCTTCCGCGATCCAGATTCGCCCGCCGCCCGCTCCGCAACAAAAAGCCCGCTCGCCATGCCGCGGCATCTCGACCAGTTCGCAGCCGGTCGCCCGGATGATCCGGCGCGGCGCATCGTACACGCCGTTGTAGCGGCCCAGGTAGCATGGGTCGTGGTAGGTGACTTTGAGGCCCAGTTTCTTGCTGAATTTGAGCTGGCCGGAACAGATCAACTGGTCGAGCAGTTCGGTGTAGTGCAGCACCGGCCGGCTGCCGTTCCCATCCGCTGGATATTCGTTTTTGAGCGTGTTATAAGAGTGCGGATCGGTGGTGACGATCTTCTGGTATTTGCTCTTGCTCAACGCCGCCGCGTTCTTCTCGGCCAGCATCTCGAACAGGCCCTCTTCACCGATGCGGCGCACGTCGTTGCCGGCGTTGCGCTCGGCGTCGTACAGGATGCCAAAATCCAGGCCGATTTTCTGGAAAACTTCCGCTGTCATCCGTGTGACATCTGTCAGCGTCGGGCTGTAGGAGGCATAGTCGCCTACGAACCACAGGTACTCGACCGGCTCGCGGCGCGCGTCCTTGATAGCGGGCTGGATCGGCTGGGTCCACCGGGCGCGCATTCGCTCGGACTGGCCGAACGAGTTGCCGTAGCGGCCAAAGTTCTCCAGCGCGGTCTGGAGTTCAGTATCCATGCGGCCCTCGATGACCAGGTAACGGCGCATGTCCACGATGGCGTCCACGTGCTCGATCAAAACCGGACACTCACGGACGCACGCGCCGCAGGTGGTGCACGACCACAGCGCCTCATCTTTGACCTTCTCGCCGACCAGCAGCGGCGCTTTCGCGTCCTTGACCAGCAATGCGCGGCCATCCGCGCGCAGCGCGTCGCGCACGCCCAGGATCAACTGCTTGGGGTTGAGCGGTGTACCCGCCGCGAAAGCCGGACAGGCGTCCTGGCAGCGTCCGCATTCGGTGCAGGCGTCGCCATCCAGCAACTGTTTCCAGGTCAGGCCGCGCAGCGTGCTGGCGTAGATCGGCTCGCCTTTGGCGTTTTCTGGCATCCGGGCCAGGCGTCCGGTAGGGCGGTCGAGTTTCGAGAAGAACTGGTTGAGCGGCCCGGTCAGGACGTGCAGCAGCGTGCCGACCGGCAGCGTGATGAGCGTCGCGACGACGATGAGCAGGTGGGCGATCCAGACGCCCAGGTGCCAGGCCGTGAGCGTCGCGGCCGAAGCGCGGGTGGCGATCCAAATCTTTGCAACCAGCCAGCCGACTGGCGACCACCACGCCCAGGCCGGTTTCTCAACGGCCAGGCGCAGCGACTCGGTCAGCAGTCCGCCCAGCACGATCAGGATGATCATCACCAGCGAAAACGTGAAGCCGGGCGAGAGCGTCAGGCGGCGCGGCTTTTGGATGAAGCGCCGGTAGACTGCCAGCCCCGCGCCGATGAAGAATACGACGGTGAACGTATCCATCACCAGCTTTTGCAGCAGGAATGGATAGCCGACCAGGATTTTGTAGAAGTGGGAATCAATGGTGGCTAAGGCCGTGCCCAGGAAGAACATGAAAAAGGCCCAGGCAATGCAAACGTGCATGATGCCTGGATAGCGCTGGCCCAGCACCTTGGTCTGGATGATGGCGTACTGGATGAAGCGGCCAATCCGCACGTGGAGCTTGTCCCAACGCACCTCGGGCCGGCCGACCTGCCACCACAGCCTGGCGCGCAGGTAGAAGCGGACGAGCAGTATGGCGGCCGCCAGGAACATCAGGGTATAAACGTAGATGGCTGGCGAACCCCAGGTGTACGGTATGCCCCAAAAATCAACTCGCTCTGGCATGAAGTCTGCTCCTCTTCAATCTATCAACCTTTCGCCGCCTTGACTTTCTCGATCAACGGGTCAATCAGATCGAAAAGATCCGTCTCTGTGCCGTATTTGGCAATGTCGAAGATGGGCGCCTTGGGGTCGGTGTTGATGGCGATGATCATATCGCTGTCGGTGATGGCTTCGGCATGTTCCGGCGCGCCGCTGATGCCCAGCGCCAGGTAAACCTTGGGTTTGACGTGCTTGCCCGATTTGCCCACCAGGCGGGAGGTTGCCAGCCAGCCCTGGTCAATGACCGGCCGCGAGCCGCACACCACGCCGCCCATCGCCTGGGCTAAATCCTCGGCAAGCTGGATGTTGTCCTGTTGTTGGATGCCGCGCCCGACGGCGATCAGCAGCGGTTCTTTGGAAATGTCCACATCGCCGGCTTCCGGCTCGATGTATTTCGTCAGGCTGACGCGCAGCGCGTCGAGTCCCGCGACCTCGAGCCTGGTCAGCGCGGGCGCCTGCGCGCTCTGCCCGGCCTCCGGTTTGTATCCGCCGGGAACCATGGTCACCAGCGCGGTGGGGGAGGGCAGGTCGCCCTCGGCCATGATCTTGCCGCCGCAGATCTGGCTGACGAATTTGCCATCTGCGCTGAAGCTGCGGCAGGAGCTGACCAGCGGCAGTCCCAGTTTGATCGAAAGCCCGCTGGCTACATCTGCGCCGATGGAGGTGTTGCCAAACAGCACGGCGCGCGGCTGCTTTTCGCTGATCAGGCCGGCCAGCGCCTTTTGGTAAGCGTCTGAGGTGAAATCGGCCAACGCCGGGTGGTCGAGGTACAGCACCTGATCGGCGGCCAGGCACTGTCCTGCCTGCGCCAGTGCCGCAGGCACAGGTGAGCCTGCCGAAGGACTGCCAGCTAATCCTTCTGCCTTATGGCCTAACAATACGGCGACGACGTTCCCGCCGATCCCTTTCGACAGCTCGCGTGCGGCTGCCAGCATTACGTAAGAAATGTCTGCCACCTGCCCGCGCAGGTGCTCGACGACGACGAAAATATCCTGGCTCATCACATTCCTCCTCTACAGCACGCCCACTTCTTTGAAAATGCTGACGAGTTTATCGGCGACCTCGTCTGGGCTGCCGGTGATCATCTCGGCATGGGCAGCCGCCTCAGGCTGGAACATGCGTCCGACCGCCGGCCCGCCGCTCGCGTCCAGCGCGTCAGCGGCGCGTTCCTCGATGGTGGCAGTCTTCATCACCATGCGCACCTTGCTGACAGCCACATAGCGCGGGGGTTGTTCCGCCGCCTGGATGCCCAGCACGGCTGGCAGTGTCACTTCCATCTCGGCGATCAATCCACCAGGATACTCTTTACGCGCCGTGACCTTCCCGTCATTGACCGTGACGCCAGAGACGTAGCCCACGTAAGGCATTCCCAGGCACTCGGCCAATGTCGGCCCCACCGGCCCATCTAGGTCGTTGTTGGCCTGGACGCCGGTCAGTACCAGGTCGGGTTGAAGTCCTTCGATGACCGATGCGCAGGCACGCGCCAGGGCGTGATTGTTCGCCGCGACGAAATCTCCTGTGATCTTTATCAGCCGGTCAGCGCCTCTCGCGGCAGCGGTAAAGAGCACCTCGTCCACGCCCTCATATTCCGGGGCCACGGCTGTAACTTGACC
This sequence comes from Chloroflexota bacterium, assembly GCA_043823965.1. Classification (GTDB taxonomy): domain Bacteria; phylum Chloroflexota; class Anaerolineae; order Anaerolineales; family Villigracilaceae; genus CG2-30-58-95. The sequence goes on along the minus strand of JBDRTP010000171.1, from coordinate 4,079 downwards.
GCCGCCGCGTTCTTTGAGCAAGATGGCCTCTTCGCTGGCATGGTCGTCGAATTCGTTGATGATCAGGCGCAGCCAGGACATGTCGAGCGCGGCGCCGCTGGGATCAATGTTGAGTTCTTCGACCAGGTCAGGGACAAGTTTGACCAGAACGACAATGTTCATTTTTCCACCTCGCTAATCACCCATCGCCTCAGCCAACAATTCGACGATGTCTTTTACGATCAGATGACCAGCCCCCTCGACCGTCTTGACAGCATCTTCGAAACGTGGTGTTTCATAAGGACAGGCGACGGCCAGGATTTCTGCTCCAACGGCCAGCGCCTCTCGTACACGCCACTCGGAAAGCCTGACATGCGCCTTTTCCCATTGGAAACCGTCCAGCCACATCCCTCCTCCGCCGCCGCCGCAACACAGACTGTTCTTGCGGTTGTGTTCCATTTCCACCAGTTCCACCCCTGGAATGGCTTCCAGCAATGCACGCGGCTGGTCGAAGATTTCGTTCGCGCGACCCAGGTAGCATGGATCGTGATAGGCGACCCTGGCTTTCACCTCGTGTTTCAGCATGGGCTTGAGCTGGTCAATCCGCTCGGCCAAAAACTCAGTGTAGTGCCGGATCGGGTAAGAAATGTCTAACCTCGGATATTCGTTCTTGATCGCATTGTAAGCGTGCGGGTCGGTGGTGACGATCTCTTTGAACTGATACCTGCTGAAAGCCAGCCCGTTTCGCTCGGCCAGCATCTCGAACAGGCCGCGTTCACCCGCCAGGCGCTGCGAGTCGCCGTCGCTATATTCCTCAGGCCCAAGAATGCCAAAGTCTACCCCCAGGGCGTTGAGCACCTTGGTCAGTGCTTTTGTGGTCTGTTGAACCCGGGGATGATAGGAAGGATAATCACCGACGAACCACAAGACATCCACCGGTTGCCGTACTTTTCCCAGAATTTTGACCTCGGGTTGGATATCTTTAGCCCAGTCAGCTCGTTTGCGCGGCGATTCTCCTTGCGGGTTGCCATATCGCTGGGAGGCCTCTAATGCGCTTTGAAGTTCAGCCGGAACGTTGCCAGCCAGGAGTAGTTCTTCCTTGGCGCTGGTCATCAGGCCGGGCGTCAATGGGATTTGGGATGGGCAAACTGCAGTGCAGGCATAGCAGGATACACACATCCAGACTGTATCGGTGTCCAATATATTTTCAAAGCGATCTGCCCGCAAGAAGGCGATCATCCTGTGTGGAGGGTAAATCATTAGATAGCCGAAGGGACATACTCCGCTGCAGCTGCCGCATTGCAAACAGAGTCTTAATCTTTCGCCCTTTGGCGTGGCCGCGAGGATTTTGTCGTAAATTGATTGCTCAACAGGTGCAATGGTGGTCATGAATCACCTCTCCTTAATATTATGAAGAGCCAATACTTGGTTGTTCGAACTCATGGAATTGCTCCTCCTCTGCATAAATAGTGCAATAGCCTGGCTGGCGAATCCGGGCTAAGATAAGAATCTCCGTCTAGTATGGATTTATTAGCCCTAAATTGCCAGTGGGAGAAGTCACACGTTCGCGTGATGAATATCACAAGTAAGTAACAGGGTTCACAAGCGATGTAAGTGGAATACGTCACCACGATTCCAGGTATAATCGCCCCAATCTTGTCCATAAAAAAGCAATACTTTCGTTCGCGTCAACGGAGTGCGAATTTCCCGATTTCGCCTGGCTGGGTCAGGGGAGACTTCGGAAATCCAACGACGGCGTCGTCGGACTCAACTGTCTAGTAGAGCGCTTATTTTGCTGGATACACAATAAAAAGGAGCTTGTCAAATGAACTTCGCGATGTGGCGTAAGGCTTTACAGGTAATCCCGGAAGTATCGAAAGAGGAATGGGACGCGCTGGACCTTGTGTCTAAGTGGCTTATCGCCAGCCGCGCCGCCGTCCTCGTCATGACCTTTCTCTCCGCTGTGCTGGCAGGCCTCTTTGCCCTTCACGATCACGCCAAAGTGAACCCCATCACCTGGCTGGTCTTGGTGCTTGGCCTCGTTCTGGCCCATGCCGCCAATAACATTCTCAACGACTACACTGATTACGTGCGCGGTGTGGACAAGGATAACTACTATCGCACTATGTACGGGCCTCAGCCGGTAGCTGATGGCTTGCTTACCAAGACCCAGCACCTGCTCTATTTCGCCGTGACCGGTCTGCTGGCGCTGGCTTGCGGCATTTACCTGATTGCCATCCTTGGCGGGGACAGCCTGGTTTGGCTGCTGCTTGGCTTGGGCGCATTCTTCGTGCTTTTCTATACCTGGCCGTTGAAGTACATCGCATTGGGTGAAATTGCAGTGTTGATCGTTTGGGGCCCGCTGATGATCGGCGGCGGCTATTACGTCCTGACCCAAAACTGGTCGTGGAATGTGGTCTGGGCCAGCCTGCCCTATGTGCTAGGTGTGACCACCGTGATCTTCGGCAAACATATTGATAAATATATGATTGATAAAGTCAAGAAGATCCACACCCTGCCGGTGGTGATCGGTGAAAAGGCGGCTCGTTATATGGTCATCGGGATGATGATCTTGCCGTATTTGCTCGTGCTGGCCTTGATCGCCGTCAAGTATTTTACACCGGTCATGCTGCTGGTCTTCGTCGCGACGCCAACCTTTCTGAAAATGTACCCGCAATTCCTGAAGCCCAAACCGGAGGCACGGCCGGAGGGCTTCCCGGACGGTCAGGGCGGCTGGCCGCTTTATTTTGCGCCCCAGGCTTTTGTCAACAACCGCGCCTTCGGCATGTGGTTCATGCTCGGGCTGATTCTGGATGTGGTTTTCCGGCTGGTGTTGCCGAATTTTTGGGTGATGTAGGCGAAGGCTTTATCATTACTATCGCGGCTACGGATAGACAAAACCCAGGAACATGCCGTCCGCGATGGAGGCAGACTGGTTTGCTCCCAGAACAGGATCAAGCGGCTGTGCCGGGTCTGGCGCCCAGAGCACGAGCACGGAACGGTTGAGTGTTTCGCTGTAAATCTCTAACAGCAGCAGGTGGTTGCTGGCCCAACCCACCGGCTTTGGGAAGGAGACAGCCTCGCCGCCCAAGAACCCGCTCAGATTAGCGGCTGGCGCGTCGAATACGCTGGTTCCATCCATGCGCGCCACGCGCAGACGAAATTCGGCCTCCATGTTGGATGGCCCGCTGGCTTCCAACCAGGCGACGAACTGGTTATCTGGCGAGAAAACTACATAACCTGCGCCCAGGTTGCTTCCGGGATTCAGGGAAATATTCGTCTCCTGGCACGTGACCAGATTGCGGATCGAAAAGCCGTTCGTGATCCAGGGCGAGCCGCCTGCGCCTGTCGCATAAGCGACGAGAGTCTGATCCGGTGACATTCCCCCCAGCGCCAAAGATGGAGCGATAAATTCAGTGGCCTGGTTGTTGCCCAGGTCAAGATAGGATAATCCCCTGTACGGCGGGAAATTGATATTGCCGATCCCTTCCATGGTGTAAGTAAACCACAGCCCCTGCGCCTGGCCGGCCGTGAAGTGAATCGCAATGGGCTGGATCGCGTTCCCCGGGCCTCCTTGCTGGGGAGGGGTCCAGGTCATGCGCGGCTGCATGGCGGGTAATTCGGCCAGGCTGCCGGCATACACCTGGTTGACTGACCCTGCGATCATGTCAATGGAGTCGAATGACAGATACGGATTCCCCTCGGCCCCTGTTATCGAGATCAGGTTGGGCGCAGAGGCAAGATCGGTGATAACGTTGTTGACGTTCGACTTGAGCGTCCCGCCGTTCTGCAAGGAATAATAGACAATCGGAAAGTTATTCACGCCCTGGGAGAGGCTGCCAGCCAGGTGCACCTGGTTTGCGGACATCCAGGTGATGCCGGTTACGGGGCGTAAGGCAATCGCTCCTCCCTGGAAGTTGTAAAATGTAATCGTCTCAGCATTGCCGGCTGCAATCGCAGCTGGGAGCGAGAGACTCTGCGCGCCGGGATGGAGCGGCAGGCAGACTGGTGGAGGCGTCTCGGCTGGCGGCGGCTCGGTTGCACCGGGCGGCAGGGGAGCCTGGGCGGTGAGCGTCGCAGCCACGATGGTGGCGATCTCG
>JBDRTP010000170.1:0-2295 GCA_043823965.1 Chloroflexota bacterium | reverse complement strand
GGCGTGGGACGGGTAGGCGGTGAGACACCAGCGCAGTTCACCTTTGGCGGCGCGCTCGAAGAAGACTTTGGTGATCGGCGCGCCGGCCTTGCTGACCCGCGCCATGCGGGTCGCGTCCATGCCGCTCAGGGCGCGCGTGTTGTGCTCCGTCCAGATGGACAGGCTGGCATCGAAAGTTTCGGCGACCAGTTTGCGGATGGGCGAGACGTAGTCCAGTTGGGCCTCGCAGGCGTGCGTGAAGAAAATTTCATCCGCGCTGGGGGGTGGCAGTCATAATGGTGACTTGCGCCCCGGCCTTGACGGACTCTTCATAGACAGCCAAGGTCAATTCCTCGGCCAGCGGGTGGGTGAGGATCTGCATCTGCTGGCCGGGCTTGATCTCCAGCGAGTAATGCACCATGACTTTGGCGAGCTTGGTGATGCGAGGGTCGGGCATGGAAGGAGTCCTTTCGGAGAAAGCTATGGTTGAATGTGGTATGACTGGAGCAACGCTTCGGCGGGAATACCGAGACCCGCGTTGAGTTTCTGAATCATTTTCAAGGAAAGGCTGCGCTTGCGATTCAATACTTCCGAAACGCGGGCGCGGCTGCCTAAATAAGGTTCCAGGTCAGCACGCGTCAGGCCGCGGCTTTCCATGTAGTAGAGAATAGCTTCAACAGGATCGGGGGCAGGAATGCTGTAATGCTCGTCTTCGTAAGCCGCTACCAGTGTAGAAAGTACTTCAAGCCGGTCAGCCTCCGGTGTGCCGGGTTGTGCCTCCATGAGATGCTCTATCTCTTTCAAGGCTGCGTCATAATCTGTTTCTGTCCGAATGGGTTTGATTTCCATACCTGCCTCCGTTAGATGGTGGTGGCGTCTATCTTGTCATATTCCTGGTGTGTACCAACAAAACGTACATACACGATGCCAGGCCGGTAATGAACGACGATGACGATGCGATAGCGATTGCCCTTGATGTTGAAGACAACCCGGTTATTGGCGATGAAACTGGCATTTCGATAAACATTTTTTATGTCTGCGGGTTTCTTCCAATCCGCATGTTCAACATCGTCATACCAGGCCTGCAAAGGCTGGCGCGCATCCGGGTGTTTTTCCCAAAATTCTCTCAGGGTTCGGCGGGCAATGACACGCATAGGGCATTATATCACGCTGCTCCCAAATTGGGAACAGTCGTCTCGTGTTCATGCCAACTCGTCCGGCCTGCCTGGTTTACCGTTTCAGTGTGGGTCGAACAACATCCCAAACCGCATTGGGATGTTTCGCCGCGACTTGTAATAACACCCGCGCCGGCCCTTCTGGAGAACGGCGTCCCTGCTCCCAATTTTGCAGGGTACTGACGCTGATTCCCAGCAGGGAGGCAAACTGGCTTTGAGAAAGCGCATACCCTTCCCGGATTTGCTTGATATCAATCTTATCCATTGGAAATGCGCGTGAGGGCGAACGCTCACCGCGCAGGATGGCGCCTCCTTCGCGGACACTGGTAACGAGTTCGTTGAAAAGTTCGTCTTTCATGGGTATTCTTCCTCCACAATCCGTTTCAACACCTTCAATTGATCATGTGCCCCGACCTTTGCTAGAGTATACGCCATTGACGTATACAAGTCAAGGTTATAGCGTTCCCTTGTACATCCCGCCATCCACGGTCAACATAACGCCGGTGATGTACGAGGCGGCCGGCGAGAGCAGGAAGACGGCCGCGTTGGCAAATTCCTGCGGCGTGCCCATCCGTCCCAGCGGACTGTCTTTGGATTGCTTTGCGAGTTCTTCTTCCAGCGTTGTGCCGTTTTGTTTGGCGCGGAAGGACATCAATTCGTAAACGCGCTCGGTCTCCGTCCAGGCCGGTAAAATGGAATTGAAGCGGATGCCCTGTGAGCCAAGTTCCAGCGCCAGGGACTTGGTCAGGCCAACGGTGGCGGCGCGGATGCTGTTGGAGAGCACCAGGTTGGGGAGGGGCTGCTTGACCGAATACGAGGTCATGGTCAGCACGCTGGCCGCGGACGACTGGCGCAAATGCGGCAGCGCGGCGCGGATCAGGCGCACGTGGCTCATCAGGGACAGATCAATGGCTTTCTGCCAGGCGGCTTCGTCGAAGGATTCAAATAAACCGGCGGGTGGGCCGCCCGCGTTGGTGACGAGTATATCTAATCCGCCGAAGGCGCGGATAGCCTCGTCAACCAGCCGCTCGGGCACATCTGGGTCGGCCACGTCGCCGGCCAGGCCGATGATTTTCACGGCGGTCTCCTGATGGATGGCCTTTGCCGCTGCAGCGATCTTCTCCGCCTCGCGGCTGTTGAT
>JBDRTP010000169.1:0-5707 GCA_043823965.1 Chloroflexota bacterium | reverse complement strand
GCAATCCGACACATGACTTCATCAGTGTATTCCTGCAAGAGCGCCTCGCGGTCTTTGCCTTTGGCTTCCTGCGGCAGCGTGAATGCTGGTCCCATTGTAACCTTGATTTGCAGCCGCTTGAGATGAGTGAGCCGTTCTTTCACCACCACATCCTGCGTGCCGGTCAGCGCGACGGGGAGGATCGGCACACCCGCTTTCCAGGCCAGATAGATCCCGCCCGGTTTGGCTTCGATCAGCGTGCCGGTCTTGGAGCGCGTCCCTTCCGGCGCAATCGCCAGCACCCCGCCGCGCTGCAGGCGTTTCATCGCCTCGCGCAAGGCACGGATGTCGGGATTGAAGCGATCAATAAAAATCCCGTCCACCTGCTTCGCCAGCCAGCGCCAGAAAGCATTTTTACGGTATTTCTCGGCTATCAGCATGATGATGTCGGGCCGGTCGAGCGCATAATAAACCAGCGCTGCATCCAGCCGCCCGATGTGATTGGAGGCGATGACGTAGCCTTTCGCAGCGGGCAAGTTCTCCCAGCCGGTCAGTTCCACGCGCGCAATCAGACGAAGGATGAGACGAATGAAAAAACGGATGATTTTGTAAGCCATGTGTTCCTCCGCTCGTTACTCGTTTCCCATTACTCTTTTTTCAAAATATGCGTCAAAATCGTCGCACCGCTGCCGCCGATGTTTTGCGCCATGCCGATGCGCGCCCCGTCCACTTGCGTCGCGCCACATTCACCTCGCAGTTGTTGGACGACCTCCACGATCTGGTACACCCCCGTCGCGCCGACCGGATGGCCGCGCGCTTTCAGCCCGCCGCGCGTGCAGATCGGCACGCGACCCTGCGGGCTGATCTCGTTATCCAGGCCGAATCTCACTCCCTGGCCGCGCTCGGCAAATCCGCACGCCTCCAGCGAGAGCGCACACATGATTGAAAAGGCATCGTGCAGTTCGAACAGATCAATATCTTCCGGCCTCACGCCAGCCATTTTATACGCTGCCTGCGCCGACTTGTACGCGGCCGTCAGAAACAGCGTCTCCGGCCTATCGTGGATGGCGATGGTGTCCGTCGCCGAGGCAGAGCCGGAAACCAAAATACGGGCGGCCCGGCTCAGGGTCCCGGCCGGGACGAGAAGCGCGGCGGCCGCGCCGTCCCCAATCGGCGAAGCATCCAGCAGGTTGATCGGCGTGGCGACCATGCTCGATTTCTCGAAGTCCTCCAGCGTAATTCGTTGGTGAAGACGGGCGTACGGATTGTGCATGGCGTTGGCGTGGGCGTTGATCGAGAACGGCGCAAAGTCGGCGTGTTGCCAGCTATATTCGTGCATGTAACGGCGCATGATGAGCGCGTTCAGCCCGACGAACGAGACGCCCGCCTCGGCCTCGTAATCCGCGTCTGCAGCGGTGGCCAGTGCGGCAGTAACCTCATGCGGGCCGCGCTCGGTCATCTTCTCGACGCCGACCACGAGCGCGGATTCCAACTCGCCGGAGGCCACCGCCATCAGCCCGGAGCGGAAGGCTGCCGCGCCGGATGCGCAGGCGGCTTCGACCTTGACCGCTTCGGTGCTGCCCAGCCCGGCCCAATCCGCGACGAGGGCAGCAAGATTATTCTGATTGTCAATCATCCCCGATAGCATATTGCCGACGAACAGGCCGTCTACCTGGGCGCGTCCGGCGTCATGCAGCGCGGCCAGCGCGGCCTCGCCTGCCAGATCGCGCAGCGAGCGCTCCCAGTGTTCGTCAATTTTTGTTTGTCCGATGCCGAGGATGGCGATGGGGCGCATGAAAGACCTCTTGAAACACAAAGGGCACGAAGGGACACAAAGTTATCATGCCTCGTGGATGGGTAGTGTGTGGTCTTTGCGATTCTACCCGATAGTGCTCTCAAGGACTACCCGAACTTGGATGGCTCATTGGAAATTGCCGTGGTAACCGCAAAATATGGGGACATTTCAGCGGAAAACCGTTGATTATGTCCCATACATGGAATGCACCACGGCAACTCCCAGAAAGCCGCTTGGATTCGAGAATACATAGGGTCAAGCGGCGGATCGCCCTTGATAAATAATGCGGACGCCGGCTGCCCCGACAAAACCTTATTGATACCTGCTCTCCGCCGTCAATGGGATGTTGCCGCGCGTCCCCCGAACCCCCTGCCCTGGCTCGCGCTTGTGGTGCGAGACGCTGCGATAGTGGAGTGTCGCACAAAACTGTACGCACAGGTATCGGGGTATAATCTGAGCGCCTCTGCAAGTGAATGGGCCAAGTGAAATCATGCCAAGCACTCTGGACATCACCAAAGTACGAACGTTGGTCAGGCAAAGACGTGTCATCTGGAAGCGGCATGCTCTTGATATGAACCCACCCTGGAGCACTTTGAATCGGATTTTCGAACTCGGAGGAAACTATGATCGGTAAATCTACAACTTGCCCGATTTGCGGCGGGACGAAACGCGCTGGCAAAACCACCTTTACCGTTGACCTGGGCTTTGGCGTGATCGTAGTGCGCGATGTCCCTGCGCTGGTCTGCGTACAATGCGGCGCAGATTGGATTGACGATGCCGTGGCCTCCCGTCTGGAAACGCTGGTGAACGAATCCCGCCAACAGCAGAGACAGGTGGAAGTGACTGCCTACCAGTCAGTATAAGATCAATCCAGCCCATAGAAAAAAATCGAAAAGAGCCAAAGGCATCAACCTCTGGCTCTTTTGGTTCCTCTGAAATTTCTAGAACTTCAACCTATAAGCTTATAACCTTCTACCTGTTTTGGGTCTTTCACTAGAAAATGCAGAACAATTGCCATGAAGATGCCTCCCACTGCCGAAGTCATAAAAGTAGCCTGGTAGCCGGCTGCATCCGCCAGCCAGCCGCCGAAGAGCGGGGCGAGAATGGCAACCGGCGCAACCAGCGTATTCGCCATTCCGATATAGACCGGACGCTCAGCCTCCGTCCCGAACTCGACAGTCATGGCCAGGCCGAGTGTCCAGATTGCGACACTTGCCAGCGCGGTCAGCAGCATGACTGGATAGAACCAGCCGAGTGATGGCGCCCACCAGGCCAGCAAGCCGCTCAGTGCAGTCGCCAGCGCCCCGATGACCATGATGCGGCGATGGCCCCAGCGGTCGCCGGCCCAGCCCATCAGCGGATTGACGATGATTTGGGCGATGGTCAGTGTGGCATACAGGATACCGGCGGTGATTTCGTCCATGTCGAAGCGCTTGACGCCGTAGATGATGTAGAAAGCGAAGCCCATGGTCGCGACCTGGGCCAGCAGCCGCGTGGCAAGAAACCAGCGGAAGTTGGCATCCCGGCGCAGGATGGTACGCGTCCCTTTCCAGAACGGCGCGGCCTGAGCGGGGATTTGCTTCTCGTGATCCACCGGCTCGCGGGTCAGGGCGAGGAATCCCCACGAGGCGGTCATCATGATCCCGGCCAGCAGGAAGAGCAGGCTGAAGTCATACCGGTCGGAAACTTTCGCCAGCAGGATTCCTGCCAGCACTGAACCCAGGCTGAGCAGGGCATTGGCCGCCGCGGCTTGCGCGCCGAAAAAAGTCCCGCGTATCTCGGACGGAATGACCTTGCTGATCATGCTCGTCCAGGCGTTGGCCGTGAACCCGCCGCCCAGTCCCTGCCAGGCAAGCAGGAGGAAGGTCAATATCAAGGCATTTTGCTTGCCGAGTTCCGGCAGGAACCAGGCGACGACAGCCAGTCCGAAGAACGGGATGCGTTCCTGTGTGGTCATCAGGATGACGAATGGTTTGTAACGCCGCAGGCGGGACACCCAGCCAGCCGTGAACAACTGCGGAAACTGCCAGCCGACGCTGTGCATGGCTGGCACAAGCCCGAAAAGGATGGCAGAGTCCGTCATCCGGCTGACAAAGATGGGAATGAAGGCCGAGAAAGAACTAAAGCCGAGGGCGAAGCCAAAAAACGCACCGTCCAGCAGGTTGACGGTGACATTGAAGCGCAGGTGTTTACGGATTTGCTGGTCGAGGGAGGAGGGCATGGGGCGATTCTACTTGACTTTTTCACAATCCGTTGTAAAATAAAAATGAACGCTCGTTCATTTATAGGAAACATTTATGCCTGACGAAGAAATCCTGACCAAAGGCGAACGCACCCGTCGCGCCGTGATGGACGCGGCCTATCGCCTGTTCATGGAGCAGGGCTTCCACGCCACCTCCATGCGCCAGATCGCTGACAGAGCCGGGCTGGCGCTGGGTGGCATCTACAATCATTTTCGAGGCAAAGACGAGGTCTTTGTGGCCGTTCTGCTCGACCACCACCCCTATCGCCAGATTATTCCATTACTCAGGGACGCGCCAGGCGAGACGGTGGATGAATTCGTCCACAGCGCGGCGCGGGCGATGATCGCCGAACTTGGCCGGCAGCCCGATTTCCTGAATTTGATGTTCATCGAGATCGTCGAGTTTAAAGGGCGGCACGTTCCCATGCTTTTCGAGACTATCTTTCCAGATATCCAGCCGCTGATGCAACGCTTTTTACAGGCCAGCGGCAATTTACGCCCGATACCACTGCCAATTCTGTTACGCGCTTTCCTCGGCATGTTCTTCTCGTATTACATCACTGAAATCCTGGTTGGCCGTTCCATGCCGCACGAAATGCAGGAAAACGCGCTGGAACATTTCGCGGAAATCTTTTTGCACGGCATCTTGAGCAAGTCCTGATACAACACGAGATTAACGAATCAGCGAATCTGCTAGTCAGCGAGTAGGCGAGTCAGCGAATCAGCGAGTCAGCGAGACACTGCGTCACCGAACTACCCAACCACCCAACCACCCAACCACCCACTACCCAACCACCCAACTACCCAACCACCCAACCATCCAACCATCCAACCACCCAACCACCCACTACCCAACCACCCAACTACCCACCCACCCACCTACTCAACCACCCAACCACCCAACTACCCAACTCCCTCCCGGAGAACCCCATGTTCAACTCCCGCCTCGCCTCCATCATCCGTAAAGAATTCATCCAAATTACGCGCGACAAGCGCACGCTGGTCATCATCTTGATCATCCCTATCCTGCAATTATTCCTGCTGGGATACTCAGCCACCAGTGACGTGCGCAACGTCCCGCTGGCGGTCTTTGACCAGAGTCACAGCCCCGAAGCGCGCGCCTTACTGGATGCCTACCGCGCCGCGGATTACTTCCGCATCGCCTTCGCGGTCGGCTCGGAAGAAGAATTGCGCGTTCTCATCGAAACCGGTCGAGCGCGCGCCGGCCTGATTATCCCGCCCGATTACGCCCAGCGGCTGGCCGAAGGTTCCGCACAAGTGGCCTTTATCCTGGATGGCTCTGAGCCGTCTGTGGCCTCCACCGCGCTGTCGGCGGCGATACTCGTTGGCCAGTCGCACGCCACCCAGATTCTGTCCGAGCGGCTGGCACGCAGTGGCCAGAATTTCAGGCTTCAGCCGCCGGTCGAAGTGCGCACGACGGTCTGGTACAACCCGGATTTGATCAGCGCCTACTTCATGATTCCCGGTGTGATTGGTATGATATTGTTCGCCATCACCTCCATTCTTACTGCCACGGCCATTGTGCGCGAGCGCGAGCGCGGCACAATCGAGCAGTTGATTGTCACGCCCATCCGCCCGTGGGAACTGGTGGTGGGTAAAATCCTGCCCTACGCCATCCTGGCTTTCGTGGACACGCTCGAAGTGCTGGCCATCGGTCACTGGTGGTTCGG
>JBDRTP010000168.1:0-7628 GCA_043823965.1 Chloroflexota bacterium | reverse complement strand
ACGCGCCGGGCAACGGGTGCCGGCAGAAATCATGGAACTCATCGCCCGCCGGGTGCAATCCAACATCCGAGAACTGGAGGGTGCGCTTAATCGCATCGTCGCCTTTGCTGACTTGAGCGGTATGGCGATGACCCCGCAACTGGCAGAAATTGCTCTGGCTGACTTGCTGCCCCAACGCGGAAGAATCGAGCCGGATACCGTGGTCAAAGTTGTTGCGCGGGCCTTCGACTTGAGCGTTGAGCGGCTGCTCAGCCCCGACCGCTCACGTGCTGTTGCCCTGCCACGCCAGATCGCCATGTACCTGATGCGGGAAACCAACCTCTCCCTGCCACGGATTGGACAAGCCCTCGGCGGGCGCGATCACACCACGGTCATGTATGCCTGCGATAAAGTTGCCGACCTGCTCGAACGCGATGACCAGTTGCGCCGGCAAGTAGTGCAGATCCGCAATAAGCTCTACGGGCAAGCTGTGCCAGCTTGAAATATGCTTGTCAGAAGGCAGCGCCTCGACCCAACACCGGTCGAGGCGTTGTTTGTGGTGAAAGGGGCTTTTTCAGGCGACTCAGATTTTCATCTCAAGCTCAGGAGCGCGAACAAGCCAAAGCTGGCAATGATGAGGCCTGAAATCCTATTGACCCATTGCAAACCTCGCGCCTGGAAGCGGGCGCGGAAGATGCTGACCAAGCCGCTCAAGATAAGCCACCAGGAAGCCGAACCTAAAAAAACGCCTGAGACGAGCAAAGCTGCACTGGCGTAGCTTCCGCTCGAACTTGCTAAACCCAAGCCGGCAAAGATGGCCGCAAAGGAAATGATCGTCATCGGATTGGTAAGGGTCAGGAAGAAGATCGAGGCGTACATACCGGCCAAACTGTTTCCTCTAACGTTAGCCGCCCGATCCATTGGTTTCGATAGGAATGTCTTTACCCCCAAGTAGCCAAGGAATATCCCACCCAGCAGGCGCAACCAAAACTGTTGGCCGACCAGGAAATTGGATATAAAAGTCAGGCCGAAACCCGCGATACAGCCGTAGATTGCATCCGCACTGGCTGCTCCCAGCCCGGAGATGATGCCGGCGACGCGCCCATCAGCTAAAGTGCGGCGTATGCACAATATGCCGATTGGGCCGACCGGCGCTGCAATGGACAGGCCGATGATAAATCCTCTGAGCAAGAAGTTCATATCCACGTAGTAGCTCTCCCGCCGGTCACTCACGGCCTTGTCATTTGTCCAATAGAGGCTATTATCAGTACTTCACGAAAAGGTTTTGTAGTAGCGACTTTAGTCGCTTCTTAGCCGAACGACTGAAGTCATTACTACGTTTTCGTGATCTACTGATTATACAGTCCGCTCGTAATGCCTGTTCGGCTCGCCGCCAGATTATAATCCCGGCGCGGGTAACAAACCAATGTTTGTCAGTAGTTGCACTGCGGACAGCCTCCTGTCGCCGAGTAGGCCTTCGGCAGTACAACTGCGCTAGCAGCCTGTCGGAGAGAGTGTAGGGCGGCTTTCCTTAGCCGCCACCCCTGTCGGCAGGTATGGAAACCTGCCCTACAAGGGGTTCTCCGACAAACTGCTAGAAACGGTTTTCCTGACAACCTTTGCGTGCAAGTGGATGTGGGATGTGACCTGATCGGCTTCTCTGGATAAAATTGTGTTATACTATGCGCCGCTCCCGCCTCGGCGGGACATTCCCCCTTCGGGGGACTTATCTTGCCTGGGACGGGCATCAAGCGTCCCTGAGCGGGTTATCACCGATCCAAGTCGGCTACCCCCGCTAAACTCACAGGTTCTGCGCCCTGTGCGCATGGAACCGAGCAGAAGGAGAAAAGATGGCAGTAGTTTCCATGAAAGCGCTGCTTGAGAGCGGTGTGCATTTTGGCCATCGCACCAACAAGTGGCATCCGGCGATGAAGCCGTATATCTTCACCGAACGCAACGGCATCCACATCATTGATCTGCAGCAGACGGTCAAGACGCTGAATAGAGCTTATGCGGTCATCCGCGATTCCGTCGCGAACCGCGGTGTAGTTCTCTTCGTCGGCACCAAGCGCCAGGCGCAGGAGACCGTCCGCGACGAAGCCATGCGCTGCGGTATGCCTTACGTCACCGAACGCTGGCTGGGGGGTATGCTGACCAACTGGACCACCATGCATAAACGCATCCTGGAACTGGATCGTCTCGAGAAGATGATCGAGACCGGCGATATCGAGCGCCTGACCAAAAAGGAAGGCCTGCTCATCCGGCGCGAGATTGATCGCCTTAATACGCGTCTGTCTGGTGTGCGCGCGATGGGCCACCTGCCCGATATGGTTTTTATCGTTGACGTCAGCCGGGAGGACGCGGCTGTCCACGAGGCCAACCTGCTCGACATCCCGATCGTCGCGCTGGTGGATACCAACTGTGATCCATCCAACGTGGATTACGTCATTCCTTCTAACGACGATGCGATCCGCGCCATCAAGCTGCTGGTCGGCAAGATCGCGGATGCGGTGCTGGAAGGCAAGGCCATGCGCAAGGACGAGGAGCTGGAGGCCGAGGCTAAAGCTGCCCGGGCCGTTGAGGTCGGCGCTGCTCCGGTTAAGGAAGTCTCTATCGTCGAGGCTGAAGAAGAACAGGAAGACGAGGCATTACTCGGCGAGGCTACACTGGCTAAGTTGACCCCACGCGAGATTCCTGAAGTTGAAAAAGAAGCGGAAATCGAGGACGAAGCCAAGGATAAAGAGAAAGACAAAGACAAAAAGAAACCCAGAGCCAAGGCTAAGGAAGAGGTTGTTGTCGAGGCAGAGGTCGTCAACGAAGAAGTAATCGAGGCCAAGGAAGAGGTTGTTGTCGAAGCAGAGATCGTCAACGAAGAAGTAGCCGAGGCCAAGGAAGAGGTTGTTGTCGAGGCAGAGATCGTCAACGAAGAAGCAGCCGAAGCCAAAGAAGAGGAATAAGTGACTGGTATGGAAATCACGACTGACATGATCAAAGAGTTGCGCGCGGCCACCGGTGCAGGCGTATTGGAATGCCGCAAGGCGCTGGAACAAGCTGGCGGAGATCAAAAGAAAGCCATGGATTTTTTACGCGAAAAGGGACTGGCCACCGCGGCCAAGCGCGCCGAGCGTGAGGCTTCGCAGGGTATGGTTGAACTGTACTCGCATGGCAACGGCCGCGTGGGTGTGATGGTGGAGATCAACTGCGAGACCGACTTCGTCGCTCGCTCGGAGCAGTTCCGCACCTTTGCACACGAGATCGCCTTGCAAATTGCGGCTGCGGATCCGCAGTACATCAGAGAAGAAGACATCCCCGCTGACGTCTTGGAACATGAGGCTGAGATTGCCATGGCGCGCGCCCGCGACGAAGGCAAACTCGAAAACATCCTCGAGCGCGTTGTCAAGGGCCGGCTGACAAAGTTCAAGGACGAGTTCGTCCTGCTGCGGCAGGCCTACATCCGCGACGAGCAGGTCACGATTGAGAAGCTTTTGCTCCAGAACATCGCCGCCATCGGTGAGAACATCGTCATTCGGCGCTTCCAGCGCTGGGAACTGGGTGAGAGCACGTCTGCAACGTAATCGAAAGGCCAACCGTTTGGTTGGCCTTTTCCTTAAAAGTAAGGAGAGCGAATGCCCAATTTGAAATATCGTCGTATTCTGCTTAAACTAAGCGGCGAGTCACTTGCCGGGCCGGATGGTTTCGGCATTGACCCACTCCAGGCTGAGGCCATCGCCGGACGCGTCCAGGAAGTCTACCAGATGGGGGTCGAGGTGGCGATCGTGATCGGAGCCGGAAACCTGTGGCGTGGCAAACAGGGATTGGATCGCGGCATGGATCGCACCACAGCCGATTACATGGGCATGTTGGCAACCGTCATGAACGCCCTGGCGTTGATGGATGCGCTCGAACGGATTGGTGTTTACACGCGTGTCCAGTCTGCTATCGAAATGCGCGCCGTGGCCGAACCGTACATCCGGCGACGCGCCATCCGTCACCTTGAAAAGCAGCGCGTGGTCATATTCAGCGCCGGGACAGGCAATCCCTATTTCTCGACCGACACTGCGGCGGCCCTGCGGGCGATGGAGATCGGCGCTGACGTTCTGATCAAAGCCACCAAGGTGGATGGCGTGTACGATTCCGATCCCAAGAAGAACGCCAATGCCAAGAAGTTCGATCAACTGACTTATATTGATCTCCTGAACCTCCGCCTGGAAGTGATGGATAGCACGGCCGTTTCCCTGTGCATGGAGAACAACTTGCCCATCCTGGTGCTCAATCTCTGGGATCCGAAGGCGCTGGAGCGCGCCTTGCGCGGCGAACAGGTCGGTACGTTGGTTACTTCTTAGATACTTTCTGAGAGGGTTTGCCGGCCACAATGGTAGCCTGCGGGCTATCATTGTGGCCGGTAAGCCCCGTTTGTCAGGTAGCGTATTTTGACAATTTAGGGTATCCTTAGGGCAGCGATTCACCGCTCAACCCAACCAGGAGGTCAACGTGATCAAGGACATCCTCAAAGACGCCGAAACCCGCATGCGTGCGGCGATCCAGAAACTGGAAGATGACCTGGCCGGCATCCGCACCGGTCGTGCCAGCCCGGCTTTGGTGGAAAAATTGCCTGTTGACTACTACGGCACACCCACGCCCTTGATCCAACTGGCTGCCATCAGCGTCCCGGAGCCGCGCAGCCTGCTCATCCGCCCCTTTGACCCTTCTACAGTCAAGACCATCGAACGGGCGATCCAGGCCTCGGACCTGGGCCTGACTCCCAACAACGACGGCAAACAGATCCGCCTGAACCTGCCTCCGCTGACCGAGGAACGCCGCCGCGAGCTTGTCAAGGTCGTCCATGCCCGGCTCGAAGATGGGCGCGTGGCTGTCCGCAACATCCGCCGCGACCTGCTCAATGATATGCGCGAGTTCGAGCGCGAGAAGCTTATCTCCGAAGACGACCTGGAGCGGGGTGAAGAAGAATTGCAGAAAGTTACCGACCGTTTCATCGAAGATATCAGCAAGATCGGCCAACGCAAAGAAGCGGAGATTATGGAAGTGTAGGCCAAACTATGGGCGATAACGATGCGCAGCACCTACTCGGTACGGCCTCCGGGTCTAAGTTTCCCGCACATGTTGCCATCATCATGGACGGCAATGGACGCTGGGCGCTCTCACGCGGGCTGCCCCGCCTGGTCGGCCACCGCGCCGGTACAGAAAACCTGCGCCGCATCATCCGGGCATGTGTGGAGTTTGGCGTCAAGTACCTGACCATCTATGCTTTCTCGACCGAGAACTGGGGCCGCCCGAGGGAGGAAATAGAGGGCTTGATGAACATCCTGGAGGATGTGATTGACAGAGAACTGACCGAGTTGCACAAGGAGGGCGTCCAGTTGCGGCATATCGGCCGGCTGGAACGCCTGGATCCGAAAATCCAAGAAAAGGTGCTGGAGGCGATTGAGTTAACCAAGAACAACCAGCGGCTGGTCCTGAACGTGGCCTTCAACTACGGCGGCCGGGATGAGATCATTTGCGCCATCCATAAAATGCTCAAGGCTGGGGTCAGGCCGGAGGATGTCAACGAGGAACTGGTCAGCCGCTATCTCTTCACTGCCGGCGTCCCGGACCCTGACCTGATCATCCGTACTTCAGGCGAACTGCGCATCTCGAACTTCCTCATCTGGCAGGCGGCCTACTCTGAATGGTATGTCACACCCACCTATTGGCCGGATTTTAACAAGGAGGAATTCCACAAGGCGCTGGAGGCTTATACCCAGCGCGACCGCCGATTTGGAGGCCTCTCTTCCACGGTCGAGGATAACCCCTCTCATGCATAAACGCACACTCGCTGCTATACTCCTGGCTGCGGTTGGTATCCCGGCAATTGTTTTTGGGCGTATCCCTTATTTCATTCTGATCGCAATCTTCTTAGGCATGGCTGCCTGGGAATATGTAATAATCTTCCGAGCGGTGAACCTATCGCCGTCCATGTGGCTGACCGTGGGCGGCGTTTTGCTTCTGCTTGGCGCCCGCGTCTACTCCCCAGACCTGGCGCCGGCTGCGCTGACCCTGCTCGTCCTGCTGGCCATGACCCTCCACCTGGTCGCTTTCGAACGCGGCCGCGATCAGGCGGCCACGGATTTCGCCGTCACGCTGGGCGGCATCGTCTACCTGGGCTGGATCGGCGCCTACTTGCTTGACTTGCGCGGCCTGGACGGCGGTCTGTGGTGGTTGTTGCTATCCTTAGGCTCGGTCTGGATCGCCGATTCGGCTGCCTATTTCGTCGGATCGCGCTTCGGGCGGCACAAGCTCAGTCCGCGCCTCAGCCCGAAGAAATCCTGGGAAGGCTACTGGGCCGGCGTCTTCTTCGGGACGCTGGGCGGCGTGGGCCTGGGGCTGCTCTGGCATCGGATCGGCGGCCTGGATGTCAATTGGTGGCAGGGCGGCCTGTTGGGCCTGGTGATGTCCGTCTTTCCCACGCTTGGCGACCTGGGCGAAAGCATGATCAAACGGCAGGCTGGCATCAAGGATTCCAGCAACATCATCCCCGGGCATGGTGGTTTTTTGGATCGTATTGATTCCTGGCTGTGGGGCGCTGTTCTCGGCTATTATCTGATCCTGTGGTTCATCCGCTAAGGACTTGTGTAAAAACAACTTCCGTTTTCTGCTCTTGGGTTTTGAATGCCATTATTTCGAATTCACCGGGGATGAACAGAGATAAACAGAGATTCTATCGGGAGGTGATGTATGGACTTTGAACCGACCCGCAACCTGGCGCTGGAGCTGGTGCGCGTGACCGAGGCGGCCGCCTTGATGGCCGGTCGCTTCATGGGCCGCGGCGACAAGGCAGCCGCCGACCACGCCGCGGTCGAAGCGATGCGGCTGGTGCTCAATTCCATTCAGATGAATGCCATCGTCGTCATCGGCGAAGGCGAGAAGGATAATGCCCCGATGCTGTTCAACGGTGAACGTGTCGGCACGGGCAGCGGGGCCGAGATGGATATCGCCGTGGATCCGATTGACGGCACGCGTCCGCTGGCGCATGGCACCTACAATGCCATCTCAACCGTGGCCGTCGCGCCGCGCGGCACTATGTTCAACCCCGGGCCATTCGTCTACATGGACAAGATCGCCGTCGGGCCGGCGGCAAAGGACAAGATCAACATCGAAGCGCCCGTGGCCGATAACCTGAAGGCCATCGCCAAGGCCAATGGCAAAACCGTCGAAGACCTGACTGCCGTCATCCTCGACCGTCCGCGCCACGCGCAGTTGATCGCCGAAGTACGGCGCAACGGCGTGCGCATCCGCCTGATCCCGGACGGCGACGTGGCCGGCGCGCTGATGACCGCCTGGCCGGACTCTGGCATAGACGTGCTCTTTGGCATCGGCGGGACACCCGAAGGCGTGCTGGCCGCCTGCGCCCTGCGCGCCATGGGCGGAGAGATCCAGGGCAAGCTTTATGCCCGCAACGAGGACGAGCTGCGCCGCGGGCGTGAGATGGGTTATGACTTCGAGAAGATCCTGACCATGGATGATCTGGTGTCCACCGAAGATGTCTTCTTCGCGGCGACCGGCATCACCGAGGGCGAGCTGCTGCACGGCGTGAAATATTTTGGCAAGGGGGCGCGCACCGACAGTCTGGTGGTGCGCGGTCTCACCGGCAC
>JBDRTP010000167.1:0-4525 GCA_043823965.1 Chloroflexota bacterium | reverse complement strand
GCCTTGCTGGGTTTCATTGAAGAGAAGATTGATCTGATTGTTTCAGGCATCAATCCCATGCCCAACCTGGGGCACGATGTCACTTACTCCGGCACGGTGACGGCGGCCAAGGAAGCCGTCATCTGGGATATACCCGGCATTGCCTTCTCGCTGGAGACGAGCGAAAATCATCTTGGATCGCTGGACTATATGACCGCCGCTCAGGTGGCCCGGCGCGTGGTCGAGACTACCTTGCGTCACCATCTTACCCCGGGACTTTTTCTTAACGTCAACATTCCCTACCTGCCCCTTGACCAGATCCGGGGGACGCGCATTACCCGCCAGGGACTGCGCGTCTACCGCGACCGTCTCGACCGCCGCGTGGACCCGCGCGGGCGTCCGTACTATTGGATTGGTGGCGACGCTCCCACCGGGACCCCGGAGGAGGGTACCGACATCGGGGCGCTGTCCAACGGCTACGTGTCCATCACGCCCCTCCAGCTCGACCTGACGATGTACTCCGCCATCCCGACCCTGGGCGATTGGGATTGGGCCGGGAGTGAAGGGGATGAAGACTTTCCGGTGACAAAAAACCTTTAACCAAACGTTAAAGCGTTGTTCTCCAGGCCTTAAACATGGCCTGATAAACTCTCAATGTGAAAAATCAAACCAAGGAGAAAAGAAAAATGCGTAAGAATTTGTTTGTTTCCATGTTCGTCCTGCTCGTTGCCGTCCTGGTGCTCAGCGCCTGCGGCCCTGCAGCCACCCCCACCCCCATTGCGGAAGTTCCCGTGAACACTCCGGTCCCCCCAACCGAGACTGCCGTCCCCACAGTTGACCCGATGGCGATGTACCTGCCCGAGAACGCGACGGGTGACATCATCACCGCCGGTTCGTCCACCGTCTTCCCGCTCTCCGAGCGCATGAAGCAGCGCTTCGAGGAGGAAGGCTTCACCGGCAGGATCACCATTGACAGCATTGGTTCCGGCGGCGGTTTCGAGCGCTTCTGCAAGATCGGCGAGACCGACATCTCCAATGCCTCGCGAGCGATCAAGAGCAGTGAAGTCGAGTCCTGCCAGGCAATTGGCCGCGAGCCGCTGGAATTCCGCGTTGGCACCGACGCCCTGGCTGTGATCGTCAGCAAGGATAACACCTTCATGACCGACGTGACCAAGGCCGAACTAGCCCTCATCTTGTCCACCGCCGAGACGTGGTCCGACGTGCGTCCCGAGTGGCCGGCTGAGCCCATCCTGCGCTTCATCCCCGGCACCGACTCCGGTACCTTCGATTACTTCGTGGAAGCCGTGATGGCCCCTGCCAATCCTGGCGATGATGGGAAAGCCAGCGTCGAGCGCGGCAAAGCCGCCATTCTGGCCGCCGCCAACCTCCAGATGTCCGAGGATGATAACGTCTTGGTGCAGGGTGTGGAAGGTTCCCCCTACGCCATCGGTTTCTTCGGCTTCGCTTACTATCAGGAAAACGCCGACAAACTGACCGTCCTCTCGGTTGACGGGATTGCCCCCACCGCCGAGACCGCCGAGAACAACACCTACCCGATCTCCCGCCCGCTGTTCATCTACTCGACAGCGCAGATCATGCAGGAGAAGCCCCAGGTGGCCGCATTCATCTACTTCTACCTGACCAACGTCAACGACGAGATTTTGGATGTCGGTTACTTCCCGGCCAGCCAGGCCTCCCTCGACGAGGCGCTGAACACCTGGAGCCAGGCTGTTGGCAAGTAGTGCAAAAAATTCTCTCCCCCAAAACCTTCCCTCCTCTCTCCCGAGGAGGGAAGGCAGTTGTCTAAAAGGGTAACTTCTCAATAATTCGGGGGAGATGTGGGGGGTTACAGGCGGGCTTCGCCCGTCTGCAACCCCCCACCTCCCATTTTTCTGAGAAGTTACCTGAAAGGGTTGTTATGGCCGAGAAAATGAACGGGGTGGGCGTCACCGGGTTCCCGGTCCGGAAAGCGGGGCTGCACAAGCGCCGCCGGGTCGGGGAAACCGTCATCCAGTCATTATTATTTTTTGCCGGATTATTTTCGATTTTCACCACCATTGGCATCGTTTACGAACTGGGCAAGGAAGCCTGGTTGTTTTTTCGCCTGCCCGAAGTCAACCTGATTGATTTTTTGATCGGGACCAAGTGGCAGCCGCACATCAACGAGTTCGGCATCCTGCCGCTGGCAACCGCCACGCTGGTCACGACTGCCATCGCCATGCTGATTGCCACCCCGCTTGGGCTGGCGGCGGCGGTCTATCTTTCGGAGTATGCCTCGAAAAAGACGCGCAACACGCTCAAGCCCATCCTGGAAATCCTGGCGGGCATCCCGACGATTGTCTATGGCTACTTTGCGCTGACGTTCGTGACCCCCCTCCTGCGTTCCATTTTCGGGAGCGGCGTAGTCGAGATTTACAACACCGGCTCGGCCGGGCTGGTGATCGGCATCCTCATCCTGCCGCTGATCGCCTCGATCAGCGAAGACTCCTTGAATGCCGTGCCGCGCTCGCTGCGCGAGGCGGCTTACGGACTGGGCGCCACGAAACTGGAAGTGGCCGTCAAGATCGTGCTCCCGGCGGCGCTTTCGGGTATCGCCGCGGCGGTCATCCTGGGTATCTCGCGCGCCATCGGCGAGACGATGATCGTGGCAGTGGCGGCGGGCGCTGGCCCCAATTTCACGCTCAATCCCTTCAAAGGAGCGGAGACGATGACCGGGCACATCGTCCGCATTTCGGGCGGCGACCTGAGTTACGACTCGATTGACTACAACAGTATCTTCGCCATCGGCTTGATGCTGTTTGCGCTCACCCTGACGCTCAACATTGTCAGCCAGCGCATTGTGCGCCGTTTCCGAGAGGTATACGAATGAAAGCGCAGAGAAAAGAAAATAGAGAGAAGAGGATAGAGAATAGTGCAGAAGGAAAAGAGAGCAAGGTAACTACTCTCTACTCTCCACTCTCTAATCTCTCCACGCGCAACCGCGCCGGCCGGACCTGGCAACTGGTTTTCCTTTCCTCGACCATCGTCGGCATCCTGGCCCTGACCGCCCTGCTGCTCAACATCCTCGACAGCGCCTTCGGCTACGTGGCCTACGAAGCCAAAGTAGCACCCGCCACCCTGACCGTGGACGGTGTCGCCCTCGAAGACCAGACCAAAGACCAGTTGGTGGCCCTGCTGCAAAACACACTCTCGCGCGGCGCTTTCAACAAGTTGAACAATGAGAAATCCTTTGAAACCCGCTCGCGCGCCGAAGTATACGCCCTAGTCATCGAGCGCATCGTCAAGTACCAGGTCGTCGAGTCTTGGCCGCTGTGGGAATCGCTCACCCGGAGCGCCGAAATCAAGGCCGCAGTCGCAGCCGAATATCCCCAGGCCGAATTGAAATTCGTCTCCTGGCTGACCGCCGACACCATCAGCCGCCCGCAATCCAGCGAAGCCGTCACAGCCGGTATCCGCACGGCCATCCTCGGCTCGCTGTGGACCATCCTCATCACCATCCTGTTCGCCTTCCCACTGGGAGTGGGTGCGGCGATCTACCTCGAAGAATACACCACCGGCAACTGGCTAAACCGCATCATCCAGACCAACATCAACAACCTGGCCGGTGTGCCGTCCATCATTTACGGCATCCTGGGACTGGCAATCTTCGTCCGGGCGATGGAGAAATTGACCAGCGGTGCCTTGTTCGGACTGGTGGACCCCACCACTGCCAATGGCCGCACCCTCCTTTCGGCGGGCCTGACCCTCGGCCTGCTCGTCCTGCCGGTCATCATCATCAACTCCCAGGAGGCCATCCGCGCCGTCCCGCAGTCCCTGCGCAAGGCCGGGTATGGGTTGGGCGCGACGAAGTGGCAGACCATCTGGTCGCACGTCCTGCCGAATGCCCTGCCGGGTATCCTGACTGGCACCATCCTGGCGATTTCACGCGCCATCGGCGAGACCGCTCCGCTGGTGGTTATTGGCGCTTCGACGGCTATTTCCTTTGACCCGTCCTCGCCGTTCTCGAAGTTCACCACCCTGCCCATCCAGATTTACCAGTGGACGGCGCGCCCGCAGGCTGAGTGGCGTCACCTGGCGGCTGCGGCGATCATCGTTTTACTGGCGCTGTTGCTGAGCCTGAATGCCTCGGCCATTGTGTTACGCAACCGCTTCGCGAGGAAATATTAGAAAACCGTGTCTCTGCGAGCCGCTTTGCCTGCCCCGAAGGTTTTGCGGGGTGGCGAAGCAGTCTCCTGTTAGCGAGGAGATTGCTTACCCTGCGGGTACGATGTCGGCGGGAAAACGCCGCCTACTAAGAAACAAGTGTCACTGCGAGGAACGAAGCAGTCTCCTCGTAACTGGGGATTGCTTCGTCGCACCCTTGCCCAGCCCGCAAGGGCAGGGAAGAACGCTCCCTTCGAAGAACACTCAGGGCATGCCTCGCAACGACAGAGGCTATGTTTCTTTCGCATTGAACAGCGGCGATTTTCCGCTGCCGACCCATGCACAGCACCTACTCGGCAGGGTGCTTCGCGAAGGCCTACTCGGTGGCTTTACTCGCAATGAC
>JBDRTP010000166.1:0-4132 GCA_043823965.1 Chloroflexota bacterium | reverse complement strand
AGCCACCCGGGTTGAACCGTCCAATCCCGAGGCCTGGGCGAAACTGGCCCGCATCCAAACCTATTCATTCAACCTTTTGACCACCGACTCCGAGCGTAAAAAACGCCTGCAGGAGGCGCTGGATTCGATTGACCAAGCTGTCGCCCTGGCTCCCGACGACAGCTCCATCCATGCCATCCGTGCCTTTGTGCTGGATTGGAACTCTTCCGTCAATAATGGAGACCAGGCCTTGCTGCTAGAGGCCGAGCGGGCAGCCGTCCGTGCCCTGCAATTGGATAACCAGAATGTCTTGGCGCTGGCCTTCTATGCCGAAATCCTGGTAGACATGCAAAAATGGCCGCAAGCCGAACAAGTCATCCAGCAGGCTGTTCAGCGCGACCCGAGCCTTATGGATGTGCACCGCGTCTACGCCTACGTTCTCGAATCCACTGGACGCTATAGCCAGGCTAAAGAGGTGTATAAGAAGGCCATCCAGATCAACCCCAACCTGACTTTCCTGTACATATCTGTCGGCGCTAATTATCGCCGGCTTGCATTCGAGAGCAAAGTTAAGAGCGAAAGGGACGAGCTATATGAAACCGCCCTGGAATATTTCGCCCAGGCCGCCATACTAAACAAACAACTGGAAATCAAAGACCCGATCCCCTACATCGCCATCGCCAAGACCTACTCCCAGCAAGGCGATTTCTTCGCCGCCGCGCTGAATATCAAGAAGGCGCTCGAGTTCGACCCCGCCAACGCGGACACCTACGGTCAACTGGGCATCATTTATTTCAAATCCCGCAACTACGAAGGCTCGATTCCGGCGCTGAAATGCGCGGTGCGCGGCTGCTCCGCCGATGAATCCTGCCAGGCGCGCTTCGGCAGTGATTGCGCTGCAAATCAAATCGGTGTGGATGTGCAAGCCCAGGCGCTCTCGCCGCGCACGGTCGTCTACTACTATACCTATGGCTCGGTTCTGGCAGCCCTCAGCCGCCCGCAGCAGAACTACTGCCCGGAGGCGATAGTTGTTCTCGGCCAGGTGCGCGCCGACTTCGGCGGCGACGCGACCATTGCCAGCATTGTGGATGCCGGCGAGCAGATTTGCCTCTCGTTGACCCAATCCTTGGCCCAGACACCCACCCCCGTGCCAACCCCGACGCTGCTCCCCACACCCAAACCCTAAGAAAGTGTCCAGAAATTCAACATGAAGCAACAAAGCTTGGGCGGAGTCCGAAATCTCCCCTGGCCTGGCCCGCCAGGGCAGGCAGATTTCGGCATCCAAAGTCAGGAGACTTCGCACTCCAGCATACTAACCAATGAGGCTGAAAGAACCAAATATCAGAATTTTGTTAAAACTCGTTTCTCGCCCTTGACGTGCGCCTCGAAGACAAGTATGATAGTTTTTAGCACTCTATAACAACGAGTGCTAAAATACTGAAACCTTGTATTCCAGGAGGCGAATAATTATGGCACTATCTCTCAAACCCCTCGGCAACCGCGTCGTGGTGGAACCCCTCGAGCAGGAAGAAATCACTGCGGGTGGCATCGTGATTCCCGAAACGGCCAAGGAAAAGCCCCAACAGGGCTTCGTCCTGTCCGTCGGCCCCGGCGACCGCGATGAAGACGGCGATCGCATCCCGATGGATGTGGCCGCTGGCGATAAAGTTCTCTTCGCCAAGTACTCCGGCACCGAGTTCAAGATTGACGGCAAGAAGCTGCTCATCCTGCGTGAGAGCGATCTGCTGGCTATTATCGAAGGCAAGCAATAGTAGCCTACGGGCTACGCTAATCCCCAAAATGTAACTGGAGGAATTGAATTATGGCAGCAAAACAACTCGTTTTTTCCGAAGACGCGCGCCGGCGGCTCAAGAATGGCATTGACATCCTCGCCAACGCTGTCGCCACTACGCTGGGCCCCAAAGGCCGCAATGTCTCGCTGGACCGCAAGTTCGGCTCCCCCACCATCACCCATGACGGCGTAACGGTGGCCAAGGAAATCGAACTCGAAGACCCCTTCGAGAACATGGGCGCGCAACTGCTCAAGGAAGCCGCCACCAAAACCAATGACATCGCCGGAGACGGCACCACCACCTCGACCGTCCTGGCGCATGCCATCGTGACCGAAGGCCTGAAGAACCTGGCCGCTGGCTCCAACCCGATGCGCCTGAAGCTGGGCATCGAGCAGGGTACGGATGCAGTCGTCGAGGCGCTGCGC
Organism: Chloroflexota bacterium; assembly: GCA_043823965.1. Classification (GTDB taxonomy): domain Bacteria; phylum Chloroflexota; class Anaerolineae; order Anaerolineales; family Villigracilaceae; genus CG2-30-58-95. The sequence continues at coordinate 1,935 of JBDRTP010000166.1, read as the reverse complement.
AAGATGTCGCAGAAGATCGAGACGAAAGAAGAAATCGCCTCAGTCGCCACCAACTCCGCGGCTGACCCTGAAATCGGCAACCTGATCGCGGACGTGATGGACAAGGTTGGCAAAGACGGCGTCATCACCGTCGAAGAGTCAAAGTCACTGCAATTCGAGACCGAATACGTCGAGGGTATGCAGTTCGACCGTGGCCACATCTCGCCCTACTTCATCACCGATCCCGAACACATGGAGACGGTCATCGCCGAACCCTACATCCTGGTCTACGAAAAGAAAATCTCCGCCGCCCAGGATATCGTCCCCCTGCTCGAGAAGCTCGTCCAGATTGGCAAGCGTGAGTTGGTCGTCATCGCCGAGGACGTAGATGGCGAAGCCCTGGCGACGCTCGTCCTTAACAAGCTGCGCGGCATGTTGAACGTGTTAGCCATCAAAGCCCCCGGCTTCGGCGACCGCCGCAAGGCCATGCTACAGGATATTGCCGTCCTGACCGGCGGGCAAGTCATCTCCGAAGAGACCGGCCGCAAACTTGAGACCGCCACCGTCCAGGACCTGGGCAGGGCCGAGAAAGTCGTATCCGACAAGGACAACACCACCATCATCGGCGGCAAGGGCGATTCGGTTGCCATTAAGGGCCGTATTGACCAGATCCGCGTCGAGATTGACAAGAGCACCAGCGACTACGACAAGGAGAAACTCCAGGAGCGCCTGGCCAAACTCTCCGGCGGCGTTGCCATCATCCGCGTCGGCGCGGCGACCGAGACCGAGCTGAAAGAAAAGAAGCATCGCGTCGAGGATGCCCTCTCCGCCACGCGTGCCGCCATCGAGGAAGGTATCGTCCCCGGCGGCGAGATCGTCTTTATCAACGCCGTCTCCGCGCTGGATAAGGTGAAGATGACCGGTGAAGACGAAGCCATTGGCGTTGCCATCGTGCGCAGGGCGCTGGAAGCCCCAATGCGCAAACTGGTGGCCAACGCCGGACAGGATGGCGCGGTCATCATCGAGAACGTCCGCCGCATGGCCAAGGAAAAGCAAAACAAGAACATCGGCTACGACGTCATCACTGGCGAATACGTGGATATGATCAAGGCCGGCATCATTGACCCGCTCAAGGTCGTGCGCGGCGCCCTCGAGAATGCCGCCTCCATCGCGGCCATGATCCTGACCACCGAGTGCCTGATCACTGACGTGCCTGAGAAAGAAAGAGGCCCCTCGATGCCCCCCGGCGGCGGGATGGACTACTAAAAACTGACCCAACCCCCAACCCCCTTCCCGAAACGGGAAGGGGGTTTCTTGTCTCCCCTCTCCCTGCCCCCTTCGTGCCCCGCCGGGGTACTTCGGGGGTGCTTCGCGAGGAGAGGGGTAAGGGGTGAGGGCTTCTTTCAGGTATAATCGTCACCAATGTCCGCCTCAACGCCGAAACTTCTACCGGTAGGCCTACTCCGGCTCGCATCCCTGCTGCTCCTCGTCGCTCTGAGCCTACCCGCCTGCGGCCCGGCAACGCCAACCGCTACACCCACGCCATCCCCAACTCCCCTCCCGCCGACGCCAACCCCGATCCCTCTGGCCGCGACCGTCAACGGGGAGGGCATCACCGCCGCCGAATTCGAGGCAGAGTTGGCCCGCTTCCAGTCTGCGCAGACGGCCTTAGGGAACAACGTCCCGCTCGAAGAGGCCACCCAACGCGTAATGGGCGACCTGATTGACCAGCTGCTCCTGGCGCAAGGCGCCCAGGTTGAAGGATTTAGCGTGGACGAGGCTGCGGTGCAGAGTCGCTTGGATCGTTTGGCCGAGCAGGTCGGAGGTCCAGAAAAGCTGGCCGCCTGGGAGGCGCAACACGGTTTCACCGACGAGTCTTTCCGTCTGGCATTAGGCCGTCAAATCGCCGCCGCCTGGATGCGGTATAAGATCATCGCCGGCGTGCCAAATACCGCC
>JBDRTP010000165.1:0-6100 GCA_043823965.1 Chloroflexota bacterium | reverse complement strand
TGGTGACCGGAATCGGGCTGGGCGTCATCCTCGCCAGCCTCTTCATCATGGTCGCCACGGTCACCGGTTCCTACACCGCGACCGCCTATCATACCTGCCTGTACCTGTGGGCACGTGACGTGGAAAAGGCACAGGCGAGCGGGCAGCCGGTCCGAGTGGCCGCCCCCGCGCCGCTGGCGGCAGTGTTGGGAACATAATCTAACCGCAGAGTTCGCAGAGAACGCGGAGAGTTATCGATTTTTTTTCTCTGCGTTCTTCGCGTTCTCTGCCGAGTAGGCCTTCGGCGGTAAATATATTCATGCGCATCATCAAGGTTGATCCGGCGGAGAAACTCCGCGCCCTGCGGGAAAATCCCTATTTCGACCACATGGCCGAGCCAGATTTACGCCAGGTAGCCGGGTGCACCGCGCTGCGGGAGTTCGCGCGCGGCGAGACGCTCTTTCTCGAAGATGACCCGTGCGCCGGGTTGCATATCGTCCACAGCGGATGTGTCAAGCTCTACCGCCTCTCGCCGCAGGGACGCCAGTACATCGTCCGGCTGGCGCAGGAGAAGGACACGTTCAACGAGGTATCGGTTTTCGATGGCGGGACGAATCCGGTCAATACCGAGGCGCTCGAGGCCAGTCGTGTGTGGGTGGTGGAGGCGGAGTGCGTCCGCCGCATGGTGGCCGCCAGCCCGGAGTTTGCCCAGAAAGTGATCGTCAACCTGGGACAGAACCTGCGCGGGCTGGTACGCGCGGTCAGCGAGATGGCTTTCTATCAGGTGACTCACCGCCTGGCGCGGCTGATCAGCACACTGCCGGAAGAGGAACGGAGCGGCAAGGGTTCGCACCTGACCCAGGAACAACTGGCGGCGCGGCTGGGCACGGTGCGCGAAGTGGTGGCGCGCTCGCTCAAAGAGTTGGAACGCAGCGGCGCGATTCAAGTCGAAAACCGCCGCATCGCCGTGGCGGATGCGGACGTGCTCCAACAGTGGGCACAGGGGCCGTGGAATTAGAAAATCGGAAGTAGAGAGTAGAGAATAGAGAATAGACTCCCCTCGCCCGATGAGAGCCCGACAGGGGCGCAGCGTGAAGGGGCCAGGAGTGAGGGCTACGGCGCGGGCGCCGGCTTCGGATGCATATCGTCATACACACCAATCTTCAACAGGGACGGGGCGTGTGCAGCCTGGGCGGCCTTCATCTGCGCTTGACGTGCCAGGTTGATGGCATCCGCCAAAATGCGCAACGCCTCTTCGGGATTATGGAAACCCATGCTGTTCTCCGCCGAGACGAAGTCCCAGCGCATCTGGGCGTGGCGGTGCAGGGTACGCGCCTCTTCCAAGAGAACCGGGTCCACGTCGGACACCTTGGCGGCAGCCTGGATGGCTGTGATGGCATCAATGATGGCATCCTCAGTGGCTAATTTCGTCTTGTGGATTTCATCCTGAAGGGTCTTGACCCGCCCGACCACGTAATCCACATCGGTGTGACATTGTCCGCAAGCCAGTTCAGGGTTCAAGAGCGGGCTATGCGCATCGTGAGAGGAATACTTGACCGCGCCGTCGCGGAGGTAGGGCATGTGGCAGTCCGCGCAGGATACGCCCGCCTTGTAGTGTGTGCTATCCGCCGTGAAGAACTCGTACTCAGGGTGTTGAGCCTTGAGCATGGGTGTGTCCGTGCCGGGATATTTCCAGTCTGAAAATGCCAGGGCGTCATAATAAGCAATGATATTCTCGATGCGCGTGCCATCTGCCCAGGGGAAGGTCAGATACTTGCCCTCACCGGCAAAGTAGTACTCCACATGGCAGTTGGCGCAGACGACCGTGCGCATTTCCTGGCGGCTGAAGGTCGTCCAATCCATGCCTCGGGCATCAAGGGCCTCTTCCAGCGCCGGGTTGGTGACGATCAGGCGTATCGTCCCGGTTTCGTGGCAGTTGGCGCAGCCGATGGGTTGTTCGATGCGCTTGCCCAGTTCGCTGAAAGGCATACGGTCATACTCAGCCATGCCCATTTCATTCCACAAAGCTGGATTGTTGGCGCTCTTACAGGAGTAGCAGGTGCCCGGCGTCTTCTCGTTGACGCGCTTGGTGGCGCGTACGTCGGTCAGGCTGTTCATGTGACCGCGTTCGTCGTTGTAATCCCTGCCAAAGCCGTAACCGGCGAACAAAATGACCTGGCGCGGGTCGCGTTCCAGGTTCGAGAATCCGCTCGAGCCGCCATAAGTGGTATCCGCGTTATTGGTAGCCGTCTTCTGGAGTGTGGCCCATTCGTTCGGGAAATTGATACCCCATTGCGACGAATCCGGCTCCTGCGCGGCAATCTCGACCAGCGGCCGGAAGCCGCGTTCCTGCGGCGGCTGGTTCTTCAAGAATAGCAGCACAGCGATCAAGCCGGCCGCCAAGACGACAATAATGCCAACCAGTATCAAAGTGGTGTATTTCTTCATTTACCTTCCTCCTTGTGTTGGGTGGGGTAAAGGGAAATGCCACGCTCACCGTGGGCGACGTTGCGGTGGCAATCCCAGCAGTTGCGCTCGAAAGGCTGCGCAGACATCAGGATGTTCTCCACCGTATCTACGTGGCAGCGGATGCAGTTTTCCTGGATCATTTCATCGGTCGAGGGCAGGGCGCGGATGGCGGTCGGGATGTTGCCGGTCGAGAACATGTACACGTGCCTCATACCTGTTGTCGCCTTGACCCAGTACTTGGGGATGAAGGCGTGCGGTGTATGGCAATCGGCGCAGACGGCGACCAAGTGATGGCCGCCGTGATACCAGCCTTCATAGACTGCATCCATCACGTGGCAGTTGTTACAGGTTGACGGGTTGTTGCCCAGGTAAGCTGTGAAGTCGGTCACGTACATCCCAGCACCCAGCACGGCCAGCAGGGCAGCAACACCAACGATGAGGGCAAGTTTGGACATGCTTCACCTTGCACAGACAAGGATGGGAATATCTACCGAGTAGGCCTTCGGCAGCATTAATGTACACATAATATAACCGAAAATCAAGCGGTTATTATAACGTTCAAACAACAGAGACGGTTGATCCCTTATCCGTCTTCTCGACCTCGATGCGCGTCGGGAAGACATCCTTCAATTCGTCCAGGTGGGTGATGATCAGGATTTTGGCAAAGTCGCCGCGCACGGCATTGATCGCCTCGATCAGCCGTTGGCGGCCCTGGGCATCCTGCGAGCCGAAGCCCTCGTCAATGACCAGCGTCTGCAGGCGCGCCCCTTTGCGTTGGGCAAGCACTTCCGAGAGCGCCAGGCGGATGGCGAAGTTGACGCGGAAGGCCTCGCCGCCAGAGTTGTGTACCAGAATCAGCCCTGTACCGGCTACAAAGGTATGGTTTTCTGGAACTACTAAATCGTAAACAAACGGCGTTGTAGGCTGGACTTTTTCAATCGAAACCACTTCCAGAACGGCCCAATCCTCTAGCCAGCGCAACATCTTCTGGTAAACTTCTCGGCTTCGCTTAGGTATTACACGCGCTCCACATGGGTAGAGAGCATCAGGAAAAATGCGTTTCATTTTTCTCTGTTTAGTGTTCCGCACGATGCCGACTAAATCCAGTGGAATACCATCAAAAGCAGATTGGGTGGAATATTTTAAAATTTGCGGATCAATGAGTCTACCTGCATTTGCTCCGCCATTTATACTGATGCGATAAGAACGCTGATGCTCTGCGCCTCTACTGAAACCAGCATTGCCATGTTCTCCGACACATGCCCAAATTCCTAGCTGCCTGGAAAGGAATATTGTGTCCGCCACCAGTTGCGAGCTAACTGTTGTGATACCAATTTCTACCTGGCTTTTCTTTGGTCGGATACGAATATGTCCATCACCAGAAATCAAGCCCATAAGGAAAGCTATTTTACCTTCTTGTAGGGCATTAAAGATTGGCTCAGGAATATGCTTACGCTCTGCTCCTTGGCCTGCCATCTTGCCTAAAATATGTGCTACTAATTGGCCCCCTACGAATGGACGGTATTGCTCTTTTGGATGAAGCGCAGAGAAACCCTCCTGTTTCATCATATATCTTTCCATAAATTCTGCTGAAATCCATCCAATTGAGTGGCGCGACGATCCGAAAATAATATTGGAAAGATCTATGGCCTTCTGGGCTATCACCCTATCGGTTCCCGCAGATATCGTATATGCCGTTTTGCCGGATCCTTCTGCTACTACCAGCCCTAAAAGCTCTGCCAAAGATTCCCCATTGTTGACAAGGCGGTTGATAGGTTGATCAATTCGAGACCAGATAAGATAGTCATTCCAGTTGAGTTTTTTCTTATCAATTTGCCTTTTTGCAATAAATTCTGGAGATATCCAATCAATCATATCAACCTGTTCTTGGATCTTCTCAGCAGGAATATTCCGAGGGGTAAGAACATAATCGCCTGGTTGAACCTCATCTCCTCGCTTGATTTGTAGCCCCTCTGTAGTCATGACGATGATGCTGTGGTTAGGAGTGATTTTCACAGAATATCTACCAGGAGTAAAGGTGAGTTTCAACATCTCCTTGGGGGCCGGATGGCGCAAAATACTTTGGGCAGGCATCCAGGTGGATTTCCCGTTATTGTAGCAAAGCGCTTCAAAACCAGCATCCTGGAATTCATATTCTCCATCAATCATAGTTTCACTTTGCTCTTCCCATAATTCCTGAATTTGCCTGGAGCTGATCCTGCCATTGCGCCGAATGTACACTGGCTCTGAACCATCAATCGAAAACATCTCATAGTCTCTGGCCCCGGCGCTGTCGGAAATCTGGATGTCGAGGGTCTCTCTGAGATCCTCGCGCTTTTTATCCTTGAAGGCCGCCTGGGTGATGAAGCGCACCGATATCGCCCCCCCGCTCAAACGATCGAGCAGTTCGTTGGCTTTGGATTCGATTTCGGGCAGCGCCTGCTCGATGAGCAGCGCCGGGACGCCGTCTTTGCCAAAGGCGCGCTCGAGGCTCTTGAATCGTCCAATCGCCAGGCCGAATTCGCCGCGCTCGGCTTCCAGGCGGACTTTGCGGGCGCGCAAGCCGTCCAACACGGCCACCTTTTGCCGTGCCGCGCCGACCTCTTGATTTAGCCGGTTCTCCTGTTCTTGCAGGTCGAAGAGGGCGCGTTCAGCAAACTCGAGATCCGGGGCTTGTGCTTGGGCTGCGGTAAATATCGCAACAGCGGAGTCATACTCCGCTTGCTGATGGCTGATGGCCGATTGCTGATTGTTGATCGAAGAATGAAGATTGGCAATTTCGTCATCGAGAGGTTTCAATGCTGCACGAGCTGATTCGAGATCGCGGAAATCAGCCTCAGCTGCACGCCCCTCGACCTCGGACCTGCGCACCGCGTCATGGGCAAGCGCATCGTAACCGAGGCCGGCCAGTTCCTTGTCCACTTCAGCGAGGCGTGCGCGGGCTTGAGGTGCAAAGTTCTCATGTCGAAGGTTGACGGTGATTTCAGCCAGGCGAGGCTGGCCGACCGACTCCCAATCCGCCACCGTGCGCTGCATTGTTTCCAGACGCTCGGTCAATTGTGAAACAGTCGTCGCATAGCTCAGGTGCTCGTCCGCAGCAGAAGCGAGATTCGAGAGTTTAGATTCGAGATTCGCGAGCTCACTGGCGAGTTCTTCCAGCGCGGTTCTGTTGGCGCGCCAGCGGTCGCCCATCTCCCCGCCTTGCACGGCAAGCTGCGCAATGAGATTCTGACGCTCGTCGGGACTGAGAGGTTGTCCACACAACGGGCAGACTGCACCGTCCGCAGCCTCGAGCTGGTCAATGCGCGCCTTGAGTTCGTCCATTTCAGCTTTTGAGCTCACGTTCTCGGCGCGCAGTTCGGCCTGCTTTTCGCGGGCGTTTTGTACCTGAACATCCAAATCGGCGCGCTGGATCAGTTTTTTCTCGACCTCTGCCAGTGCTACTTGAACAGAAGCCAGGTGCGCGCTTAACTCACTGCTCACTGATAACTGATCACTGATAACTTCTTTCTGCCTTTCCAGCGCGATCTTCTCCTGCTCCAACCTGGCTTTCTCGGCATTGGACTCATCCAGCAAGGGCTGCCGGCGTTTCTCATGTTCACGGAACTGCCCGGAGACTTGATCCCATCTCTCCAACCTGGCACGCGCCGAT
>JBDRTP010000164.1:0-16848 GCA_043823965.1 Chloroflexota bacterium | reverse complement strand
GATGAAATAGGGCGTCACTTCGACGCGGAACAGGCCGCTGGAGTTCAGCGCCTTGCGCTCGGATTCAGTCAGCGGGATTACTTTTTCGATTTCTTCGACGGTATTCAGGCGGTGGCTCAACTGCCAGCGCCAGTCGTTCCATTTTTCATCGGGAACGTCTTTATAAATTGAAGCACGCTTGGAAACAAAGGGGGTGGGCATATTTTCCTCCGGTTTCAGAAAAGGAATAGACGGCTAAAATCAGGGGATGTGTCAAAGGGCCGTAACATGCGGAGGATCATGATCCGGTCGGAAAAACCCGCAAGAGTAACGATAAAGACAAATCATGTTCGTATTGTAAAACGCAGATTCAACTTATAAGTGCAACAAAAGCGGTTGAAGGAGAGGTAAGCTGAGGTAACATAGGCTCCAAGACCGCCAAGTCAAAGGAGCGCTTATGAGAACATACACCCAGCTTACCCAAGAGCAAAGACACCAGATTTCTGCTCTAAAGAGAATAGGATTGAGACAGAGTAAGATGGCGAAGGGGATTGGTGTGCATAGAGCAACCATTGGTCGGGAGTTGCGGCGGAATGAAGGTGAACGCGGCTATCGTCCGAAACAAGTGAGGTGGTAAAGGTTTTTTAGAGTTGAAAACGGGTCAGTTTAAGGTGCACTGATTTGTTAAGGTTTCTACAGGCACAGCCTGACAAGTTATAAGTGTATCACAGGTGTACGGGGCGTGCATGCCCCGTACACCTGTGCGGGCGTCTGGTAGTCCAGCGCCTGATGCGGGCGTTCGTAGTTGTAGAAGCAGATGTATTGCGATAGATTGCGGTGAGCCTCCTTCGGGCTGGCGTATTCGTGCAAATAGACTTCTTCGTACTTGACAGTGCGCCACAGCCGCTCGGTGAAGATGTTGTCTCTAGCGCGGCCTCGTCCATCCATGCTGATCTTGACCTGGGCGGCCAGCAGGCGGTCGAGATACTGCGGGCTGGTGAAGTGACTGCCCCTTCGACAGGCTCAGGGCAACGCCTGGTCGCTGTTCCAGATGTAGGGTACGGCTTGCTGCAAGGCATGGTCCACTGCGGTGAGCACGAAGTCGAGTTCGAGCGTTTGGCTCAACTGCCAGCTGACGATGAACCTTGAAAACCAATCCAAGATCGCCACCAGATACAGCCAGCCCGCTTTCAAGGGGATGTAGGTGATGTCAATGCCCCAGATGTGGTTAGGGTAGGCAGCCGTGACATTCCTGAGCAGATATGGGTAAATCGGGTGCTCCGGGGCTGGTTTGCTGGTATTTGGACCCGGCGCAAGGCCTGAAATGCACATTTCGCGCATGTAACGCTGCACGGTCGGCCGCGAAACAGGCATTTCCCGGCTCAAGACCACTGTGATCCGCCGCGAGCCATAGTAGGGATGCGCTGTGTAAATCCGGTCAATGCGATGCTTGATGGCCACCTCACGCGGCGAAGGCGGCACAGGCTGATAGAACAGGCTGGAGTAACTTACTTCCAGGAGTTCTGCTTGTGCTTTGAGGCGCACCTGCGGGTGACCAGGTTCCAGCATGTTCAGCCGAGCCTTCCTACCCAGGGTTGAGGCCAGATTTTTTTGAGCCAGGATAACTGGGCGCTCAAACGGCCGATCTCGGCGTACAATTGATTGAGTTGCCGTTCATGTTCGGCTTCCCGGGCTTTCTCGCCTTTGCGATCATCCTCGAACAACTGCGGGAAGTTCTCCAGGGCCTGCTTCTTCCAGCGGTGCAACTGGTTCGGGTGAATCCCGCTTTCAGATGCAATCTGGGCGACGCTCTTGTCTTTGCGAAGTATTTCCAGGACAACCTGGGCTTTCTGATTGTCGGTGAAGTGCGTTTTCTTGGGCATAGTTTCTCCTGAAAGTGCACCTTAATTATGCCCTTTTTCGTGTCTAAATTTCCTTATCCACTTAACTTCAACCCGTGCCTTTCCACCAACTTCTCGTGTGCCAACGTCGGCCCAAAGTCCGCATACCGGCTGTGCAACAGATTCACCACTGCCTGTTCCGTCTCTGCCGACAACCAAACGAAGCTGGTGGCATTTTAGGCTACACTTTCGAGGTTCTCCCGGGCGACACCAAGGACCAGGTGCCAGACGCAGTGGTCAGCGCGATACAGCGTATCGCCGCCGATGAGGATGTTCATTTGTTCCTTACCGGTTACGCCAGCACCACCAACTTTGAGATTGAGAACATGGCACAGATGAATATGCCCTATATCATCTCTGCCAACTCAGCTCAAACCCGGGATATCATTTCGCCCAACCCCGACAAGTATCCAACTGTTTGGAGCATCACCCCCTCTTACGACGCCTACGAGACAGAGTTACCACGACTCATGGAAAAATGGGCTAGTGAAGGCAAAATAACGCTGAACAATCGAAAGGTGGCGATCGTAGCCTCAGACAATCCTTATAGCAAGACAATCGCAGAAGGATTAAAAGAGAGTTTTAGCAAGATAAACTGGACAATCACCGTTGATGAGATGGTGCCTTTCGGCGATGTACTGGATTGGCGAATTATCCTTGCTAAAATTCGTAATGATCCTCCCGACTTGATTGTCCTTACGGATTATCTCTCGGCTAACGAGGCTGCCTTCCTGGAGCAGTTCCTCGAGGACCCCACCGATTCGATTCTTTTCATGCAGTACGGACCATCCGTCCCTGAGTTTTACGAGCTCACCAAGGACAAATCTACCGGTGTGCTTTACAACTTGCTAGGTGGAGTCATCCGCTCTCCCAAAAACGAAGTTGCGAATACGTTCTTCGAGCTCTTCAAGCAAGAATACGGTGTCGATTCCGGCGAGTACGGATATATGCTTTACAACAGTGTATATATCTATACCGAAGCGCTCAAGATAGTGGGCGCTCCGACCGACCACCTGGCCATTGGAAAAGCCATAGGAGAACTCGAGATCGATTCGGCCAGCGGTAAGATCAAATTCGATCCTGCCACTCATCTCGCTCTTCAGGGTGATGAGTACATTCCCATCCAGTTCTATCAACTGTGGGACGGAACGCGCGTCTTGCTGAATCCTGAGCGTTTCTCGACCGGGACAATTCAGATGCCGCCCTGGGTAGGAAAGCCATAACCAAAGCGATACGAATTTCTGTAAGTAGGGGTCATGTTCGGGGCAGGGTATCTGTGGATCCTTTGCAGAATAATCTCCAGAGAACCTGCCCCAATTTCTCTCCAATATAATTTTCCTCGCACCAGGAGGACTAGGATTGCCTGAGTTGTTGCTCGTTGAGAAGGTGAGTAAATCATTCGGCAGAGTTCCAGCTGTTGATGCCGTATCCTTTTTTGTTGCGGAAAATGAAATCCTCGGCATTGCAGGACCGAATGGCGCTGGTAAAACGACCCTCTTCAACCTGATCAGCGGGGTACCTTTCCATGCAGATACAGGACGCATATTCTTGCAAGGAATAGCCATTCACAAAAAACTGCCCCATAGTGTCTGTCAAATGGGTCTCGCTCGCACCTTCCAGCGAGAAACGGTTTTCGAAACGATGTCGGTCCTGGAAAATGTGCTGGTTGGCGCTGTTTTTGGCCATGAAACCAGGAAACGCAGGCCTCATGAATTGGCTCTGGATGCGCTGGAGATTGTAGGGCTTGCTGGCCGCCAAAATGAACAGGCCCGTCATCTGCCCTTATTTGAAAAGAAACGACTCATGCTGGCTTCTGCACTGGTAACTCAACCCATTCTTTTATTGCTGGATGAGCCGGCAGCCGGATTGAATCGACTGGAAATCCAACAAACCATCGCACTCATTCGTGCAATCAACGCTCGAGGTATCGCTATCGTGGTCATTGAACATGTCCTTCCGTTCCTATTGGAATTATCACAGCGCATCATGATCCTGAACCAGGGCCAGAAGCTTGCCGAAGGCATCCCGAACGAAATCATGCGTAATGATCAGGTGATTGAAGCATACTTAGGAAGGGGCACATCTCGTGACGCCTAAGTTGCTTGAAATTTGCGACCTTGAGGTAGGTTATGGTGAAGTGCAGGTGCTGCGAGGGATTTCCCTTCATCTATATCCTGGTGACCGGATTGGGCTCTTTGGTCCGAACGGGCATGGCAAAACAACCTTACTGCAAACCATTTCCGGATTGCTTAAACCCTGGAAGGGAGAAATTTATTTCAATGGTGAAACCATCAGCGGGAAAAGCCCTCTTGATATTGTTGACAGGGGGATCATCCAGGTTCCCCAGGGAAATACACTTTTCCCTCGCATGACAGTGTTTGAAAACCTTATGCTTGGCGCATACGCCCGCAAAGCCTGGAAGAAACGCAAGGAAAGCCAGGAAAATGTCCTTGAGCTTTTCCCACGTCTCGCAGAACGCCGCGCTCAACTATGCCGTACTCTTAGCGGTGGTGAAAGGCAAATGCTGGCAATTGGGGTGGGGTTGATGGGTAATGCCCGCCTGTTGATGCTGGATGAACCGACCCATGGTCTTGCGCCAAAGGTAAAGGATGAGTTGTATCAGGCGATCGGCAAGATTGCAGCAACCGGGATGCCGATTATTCTGGTAGAGCAGGACGTCGAGTTCTTACTAGGTCTGACCGAACGCTTGTACCTGCTCCAGGATGGTCAGTTCATCTTGGAGCAATCCCGGGACAGCGATATGCTCGAACATAATAAGATTATGGAGATGTACTTTGGTAGTTCAAAAGACGGATTGCACAGAGCGAATTTGCAAGAGAACGAGTGATGGACATGGCTAACCTTGAGGCAATATTACTTACTGCGCTCATCCTAGGTTCTCTGTACGCGATGATTTCAATTGGCTTGTCCATGGTATGGGGTACACTGCGAATATTTAACTTTGCCCATGGTAGTATGATGACCTTGGGAGCCTATGTTACTTGGACGCTGACAAGTAGTGCTGGTCTCAATGCCGGGATCAGTTTTGCGATTGTGCTCGCACTGATATTTATGGTTTTATTTGGTATGTTCTTTGAACGTTTGCTTATTGCCCCTTTTATTAAGCGACCTGGAGCAACGCTAGTGACCATCATTACCACCCTGGCTGGTTCCATCTTCATCGAGAATTCCGCTCATATCATCTGGACTCCGCGCATGAAACAGTTACCTTCATTTATTGAAGGCGGTGTAAACATGCTTGGCACGGTGATTGCTGCTCAGGAGTTGGTTGTGATGATCGCAGCGCCGCTCATATTGGTCGCCCTAGCCTGGTTTCTTAAATATTCGCGCCTTGGATTAGCCATCCGCGGCGTTGAGCAAAACCGAGACTCCGCTCAGCTCGCCGGTGTAAATGTCTCCATGGTTTATACGATCACTTTTGGCTTATCAGCCGGGCTGGCGGCCCTGGCAGGTATTATGTTGGGCACAACCCGTTTCATCACCCCCACCATGGGTAGTACACCGCTCTTAAAGGCATTTATCGTGGTCATCCTTGGTGGCCTTGGTAGCATGGGTGGAACAATGGTCAGCGCCTACATCGTTAGCCTGGTCGAGTCGATCAGCATGTCCTTTCTTGGATTGTACTGGACACCAGCCGTACTTTTTGGAATCATGATTCTGGTTTTGGTATTCATGCCCAATGGCCTGTTTGGGAAGGAGTAATCAAATTGATGGTTCTTCAGAACATACTGAGAAAATCCCAAGTGATTGTGTTTATCGCTGGTATCGCGCTGTTGGTTATTGCGCCTTGGATAATATCCAGCCAGTATATTCGGCACCTTATTGTTGTTGCTATGCTTTATGCTGTGCTGGCTTCAAATTGGGATCTAACCCTTGGATATGCAGGTGTGTTCAACTTTGCTCATATTGCCTTTTTTGGCCTGGGAGCCTACAGCGCCGGTATTCTCAGCAAGACCTTCGGGATATCCCCCTGGATCTGTATCTTGGCGGGCGGTTTGGTGGCGGTCATCGCCAGCGCCGCCATCTGTCTGCCAGTATTGCGGGTGAGGGGACTTTATGTTTGTCTGGTCACTTTCGCATTTGGCCAGCTTTGCCTGCAAATCATCCTGAGCCAGAGTAAATACACGGGCGGCTCGCAAGGTTTGGTACTCATCCCGCCCATCACGATTGGTAGCTATTCTTTCCTCAATAACGACAAGATTGCTTATTATTACTTGGTGCTGTTACTATTTATTATCTCGATCGTATACTTGCGCAGGTTGGTGGGATCCTATTTTGGCCTGAGCGTGGTTGCTCTGCGCGACTTTGAAAGTTATGCCATCAGCCGGGGTGTTCCCCTTGCCCGCCAGCGCTTGCTTACCTTTATTGCCAGCGCAGTGATGACCGGGATTACAGGCGCGGTCTATGCTTTTTATCTTGGTGTTGTTTCCCCTGACTTGTTCGGTTTTGGATACACTGTGACACTCCTGAGCATGATCTTACTGGGAGGCATCGGTACCATTTACGGTTCGCTGATCGGCGCGGTTGTGCTCACTTTTGTCTCGGAGTTTATGGTCAGCCTGGGGCCCTGGCGTTTTCTTATCATATCTACAATTATTGTTCTGGTCATGATGTTTTTCCCAGAAGGAATACTCTCTGCTGTAAAACGCTTGGCAGGCTCGATGAGTAAATCCAAAACTTCAGTACAGGAAATAAAAGGCGTCTGAGCTCTGCTGAGAATTGTTCCAATTCTCAGTCAATCAATGTTATCTGATATAAGAATGATATAAAAAGGAGATGATACCCATGAAACTCGAAGAATTATTAGAAAAAATGGCTTTTACCCACTCACCTCTCAAAATAACTCCACAAAATACTGCTCTGGTTCTCATCGATATGCAGAAATTGGCGCTGAGTGATTACCTGGTGCATAATGCAGTGGAAATTGGGGTTGACGAAGGAGAAGCCCGCGCGGCTGTCAAAGATATGGATTTACGCTTCGAAAAAGCAGTTGCTAACGCCAGTAAAATCTTGCAGGCCTGCCGACAAAAAAAGATCCGTCCCATCCATATCCGTATCGAATCCTATTCAGCTGACGCCGCAGATGTAGGCCGCGTGCACAAACAAATTGGCTTCTTTGTCCCACCAGGGTCTGAGTGGGGCGAATTCATCGAAGCCACCAAACCGCTTCCTGGGGAAATTGTTTTGCCAAAGACCAACTCAAGCGCTTTCACGGGTACGATGTTGAATCAGGTGCTCCGCAATCTTGGCCTGGAGGAAGTCATTATCGTTGGCTTTTACACAGACCAATGTATCACCACCGCTGCGCGCGATTCGGCTGACTTAGGCTATGGTACCCTCGTGGTCGAAGATGCTGTTATGGCTGTCACCCTGGAAAACCATGAGAGCGCCATCAAGCATATCAAGAATGTGTATGTCCGTTGTTGCAATACTTCCGAACTGCTGGAGAAGATTAATAACCTTTAAGAGAGGAGAACGCCATGGCATTAGATTTAAGTGAATTCAGGGTCATTGACGACCATTGCCACCCATTTGATCCCAAGCGCGAAACCCAGGGTTTCGAGCAGTACTGGACTTTGGCCATGTGTCCGCTTGACCCGCTGGATATGAAGAACACCATACTATACCGCCTTGTCTTGCGCGAACTGAGCAAATTTCTTGAGCTGGGGCCGCGTGCCTCTGAGGCTGAAATCATCGCCAAACGCAACACAATATACAAAGAGAATCCCAAGACTTATCTGGATATCCTTTTCCGCGCGGCTGGCATAGATACGCTGATGCTCGATATCGGTTATCCATCGGAAGAATTCGTCGGATATTCGGTTGATATCGATGAATTTTCATCCCTCCTGCCCATCAGCCTGGCAAGGAAAATTGTTCGCATTGAGCCCATTATGTTCCGTCTGATCAAACAGGAGTTGCATTTCCCGGAATTCGCCCAGGCTTTCAATGAATCGCTCGAGAATGAAATTAAGAAGCACAACGCAGTAGCTTTGAAAACTGTAATCGCCTACCCAACTGGTCTGGAAGTTAAGAGACTGGATGAGGCTCAAGTCGCCAGGCATTACTATTCCTACCTGGTAGATAAGACCGATAAGCTTGCGGAAAAGGGTGTGCGCGATTTCCTTGTCTTTCAGACCCTGGAAGCTTGCATGCGTCACGATATTCCTCTTCAATTGCACACCGGAGTTGGGGACTCGCCGATCATTGATCTCAGGCTATCCAACCCGCTTCACCTTTTCAATATTCTAAAGGATGAGCATTTCTCAAAGGCTAAAATCGTTATCGTCCACGCCGGTTATCCCTACACAGCCGAAGCAGGCTTTCTAGCGAACACCTATCCCAATGTGTTCATCGATTTGTCGGAAATGAATCCTTTTGCCAGTATCGGTCTTGAGCCCAAGCTTCTCGAGTTGATGGAAATGACCCCGCTCACCAAGCTGTTTTATGGGTCGGATGGTTACAATATCCCCGAACTCTTCTGGTTCTCGGCTATCTATTTTAAGAAGGTATTGGGAAGGGTATTGGATAAATTGATCGTTGATGAAGTCTTTGAACAGGATGAAGCCATTACCGTAGCAAAGTGGATCCTTGGCGAAAATGCTAAACGGGTGTACCGATTGTAAATCCACATTTGTTCTGGTTGAATATCAAGTATTGATCGCTGTAAAAAACCAGAGCATAGATAGATACCCGGGTTCTGGGAGTTATCGCAGATAATTCCCAGAACCTCTATGGATATCAGGAGATGTCCTTTATGGAATTCAATCCGATCCAGAATAAAATTATCTATGCAATAGATGGCGCGAAAGAAACCATTCTCTCCGTCTCGCATCAAATTCATGACCATCCTGAACTGGGGTACGGTGAGATTTTTGCTTCGAACCTTTTAATAAAAACCCTTGAGTCACAGGGCTTCAAAGTTGAGCGTGGCTCTGCGGGGCTCGAGACAGCTTTTTATGCTCGCAAAGGCACGCCAGGCGGAAGAGTTCTGGTATTTTGCGCAGAGTACGACGCTTTGCCCGAATTGGGACACGCTTGCGGTCATAATGTCATCGCAGCCAGCGCTCTGGCTGCAGGGATTGGACTGGGCGCGGCTCTGGAGGAAAACTTGCCTGGCGAAGTGGTAGTTATTGGCACACCCGCCGAAGAGTCGGACGGCGCAAAATCTCTCATGGTTGAGCGCGGTGTATTTAAGGATGTTGATGTTGCCATGATGATTCATCCCTTTTATGGGAACTACGTACACACCGAATCACTCGCCTTGGATGCCATAAAGATGTCATTTTATGGTAAACCAGCTCACGCCGCCATGGCGCCCTGGGAGGGGAAGAATGCGCTGGATGCACTTGTTCTTACTTATACCAATATCAATGCTTTACGACAACATGTCCGTCCTGATGCGCGCATGCATGGGATAATCACCAGGGGTGGCACCGCGCCTGGGATCGTCCCTGACCACACCGAAGGTCGCTTTTATGTTCGCGCTCGGGATCGAGCCTACCTCAATGAACTACTCCTGCGTGTCAAGATGTGTGCTCAGGCAGCCGCAGTTGCCACCGGTACGCAAGTTGAGTTCGAGCTCTTTGAGAATAGCATGGACAATATGGTCAACAACGCGCCTCTAGCCCACAGGGCGGGCGATTATTGCGAAGCGCTCGGTGCTGCGCCGTTCAAGATGGCACCGGATTCATTCGGGTCCATAGATATGGGCAATGTTTCCCATGTTATTCCAGGTATCCACATGTTGATCGATATTACAGGTGGGAAATATGCTGGTCTTCACACACAAGAGTTTGCATCCATTGCCGCACAGCAATTAGCCGACGTCGCTATTCTACGCTCGGGTAAAGCGCTGGCATTAGCTGGTTATGATGTAATAGCCGATAAAGTTTTTTTTGAAAAGCTCAAAGAGGAATTTGACCGCTCCTTAGGGGACTGACGCAAATCGCATATTAATATTCTACATTCAGTTCCAGGGTAATTTTTGTGCCTTTACCCCTGTCAACGATAAGTAGAAATGTCCCCTAATCGCGCGAAGTAGAGATGTCTCCTTGAGGGACATTTTGCTTAGAAAAGAGGGTAGCGAAGCCCTTGCGCCAGGGGTGGTTAGGAGCAGACTTATGGGCTTTGCGCTGGTTTTGGAGAGCGAAGTCGATTTGTTTGGCATGTATGATTTCGGCTTGTTTGGCTTGCTGGTGGAAAATGGTGTAATTGAGTGGCTTGCCCTTGTAGGGCATCTTCGGCCATCTTGGCGATATCGGCACGCTGGCTGCATGGGGCAACATTGCCACTATTGCCGTAGCCACCGCGGCTGTCATGGCGATCTTCCCGCGCGTAGCCAACATCTTCGCCTCGGCCTTCATGCCCATCACCGAAGCTGCCCGCAAGCGCAGCACCAATGTCAAGCAAGGTGAGGACCTCTACATTAGTATCAATGATGCCACGGGCTATGGCGAACCCGCCACGCTGATCTCAGGCATCGTCCTGATTCCGATCCTGCTGTTGTTGGCGGTGATCCTGCCGGGCAACAGAACCTTGCCATTGGTCGACCTGATCGCCATTGGGTTTATCATCCAGCCCTTTGTGGCAGCCAGTAGATCAATGCCTCTCAGACCTGGTTTCTCAAGCAACGATCACCTTGTTGAGACCGTTTGGGGGTAAGGTCCACACCATCACGGGAGATAACGGTAAAGAGTTCGCCAATCACGCTCAGATTGCAGAGGCCCTGAAAGCAGCTTTTTATTTTGCTCATCCTTACTCGGTTTGGGAGCGTGGAACGAACGAAAACATAAATGGATTGATCCGCCAATACTTCCCGAAGAATACCAATTTCTCAATTACCACCTTCGAAGAAGCTCTTATCGTGGCGGATAAGCTCAACCACCGTCCAAGAAAATGCCTTGACTTTTTTCCACCTTTTGAAGTATTCTACCAACTACCTGTTGCACTAACGAGTTGAATCCAAGAAAAAGGAAACAGGGGTAGGGTCAATGATTAATCCGCCAGACCGCCGCCATCTACCACCAAAATCGCGCCGGCGACAAAGGATGCAGCATCACTGGCCAGATACAGCACCGCCGCGGCGACCTCCTCCGGCCTGCCAATGCGCCCAAGTGGGCGGCTGGCTGAATCTTTCAAGAAAGCCGCCTCCGGCTCGCCAAGTTGGCGCGCCTCGTCCCGCAGCATAGCCGTATCCGTATCGCCGGGAGCAATGGCGTTGACGCGAATGTTCTGCGGCCCGTGATCCACTGCCATCGCCCGCGTCAGGTTCACCACCGCGCCTTTCGAGGCGCAGTAGACCGCAGCGCGCGGGCCGCCGGTCAGCCCCCAACCGGAGGCGTTGTTGATGATCGCGCCTCCGCCCGCCTTTTCCATCAGCGGAATGACGTATTTGCTCATCAAAAACATAGATTTGACGTTGACGGCCATCACCTTGTCCCACTCTTCT
Source organism: Chloroflexota bacterium (assembly GCA_043823965.1). GTDB lineage: Bacteria > Chloroflexota > Anaerolineae > Anaerolineales > Villigracilaceae > CG2-30-58-95. The sequence continues at coordinate 5,496 of JBDRTP010000164.1, read as the reverse complement.
TCGCTGAGTTCGACCACCGTGGCGCGGCGGGTGATGCCGGCGTTGTTGAACAAAATATCCACACCACCCCAGGCTTCGGCGGTTTCCTGCACAGCGTTTTGGCAATCCGCTGCCCGGCTGACATCCGCGCGGATGAACATGGCTTTCCCGCCTGTGGCAATAATCTCACGCACGACCGCACTGCCGCCCGGTTCATCCAAATCCACCACGGCGACGGCGGCTCCGGCCTGGGCGAGCAGAACCGCCGCGGCGCGCCCGATCCCCGCCGCTCCGCCGGTGACGATGGCTCTCTTGCCGGTTAGTTCAACCATGTTTTTCTCCTTATGCTGTCACTTTATACATCACGCTCTCTTTGTATCCGGTAATGACCGCCATGTACCCGCTTAGCATCTCATCCACGGCGCGGTCGCCGGTATCGGCCCACAGCGGCGCACCGTCCAACGCCTGGATTTTTTCGGGCGAACTGACCACACGGATGTGCTCCCGCCCCACTTTGCGGATCACCGCCGGACTTATCTGCTGGTTGCCGCGCCCAAAGATGCAGCCTTGCCCACCGATGGGTGTGACGATGATCTCCGCCGGTTGGTCATCTTCCAGTAGGCGGAGTAAATCCGCTTCATTGGCGTCTGCCGCGACGATTTTTCCGTCCAGCACGGCATCCACGCCGAGCAGGGTCTTCTCCAATCCCAAGTGTTTGGCAATGGCATGGGTGGTCGAGCCGGGGCCGAAGATATACAGCCAGCCGGGTTTCATCCTTTCAGCCAAGTCTTCGGCGATGGCTTCCAGCGCGGCTGGCTCACTCAACTGGCTTGGCGCTTTGACACCCTGCACGTAACGCTGCAAATAGGGTATCTTGAGGTAGCCGTACAAACGCGGCGAGACGCGCCCGGCGCGGAAGGCTTCTTCGTCAATGTCCATCACTTCGGCCTGGCGCAACTCGGCCTCGCCGTGCAAGAACGCGACGGCCAGTTCCCCGGCATGGCGCGGCTGCGTGGCATAGACCGCCGAATGGATTTTCACGCCCGCCGGGATGCCCAGCGCGGGCAGTTCAAGCCCGATGGCCGCACAGACATCCCGCGCCGTGCCGTCGCCGCCCGCAAAAAGAAGCAGCGTGACGCCATGTTGCAGCATGTCTTTTGCGGCGCGCTGTGTGTCTTTGGCAGTGGTCTGACCGGCTGCTATCGCGCCAATCAGGCGCGGCGCAAAGCCAGCCTTTTGCGCCGCGTCTGCGCCCATCTCGGCGGGGTAAGTCAGGATCTCCAGATCAGGTTGAAGCGGCAATAGCACCTGTAATGCTTCGACGGCGCGCTCGCCCGCCTGCGGCGTCGCGCCCATTTCGCGAGCCTTTTGCTGAATCTCTGCGCCGTCGCTGCCTTTAAGTCCCACCCGTCCGCCCAGCCCGGCGATGGGATTGACGATTAAACCGAGGATCTGCTTGGTCATCTGGCCTACAAGTCGGGTTGGCTTGCCAGCCCGCCGGCAATCTCGCCGCCGTCAATGACAAAGGACTGGCCAGTGATAAAGGCGGCGTCGTCCGAAGCCAGGAACGCAAACAACGCGGCCACATCCTCCGGCTTGCCCAGTTTGCGCAGCGGAAGTTTGGCCTCAAAGGCGCGCCGCATATCGGGTGTGTACTCGGCTTCCTGCATGGGCGTCATGATAAAGCCCGGACAGATGGCGTTGACGCGGATGGTCGGGCCCAATTCCAGCGCCATCGAACGCGTCAATTCGATGACACCCGCTTTGGCGGCGTTGTAATCGGCATAGAAGTGATAGCCCATGATGCCGTTGGTGGAGCCCATGTTCAAGATGACGCCGCCGCTGCCAGCCAGCATTCGGCGGGCGGCGGCCTGCGCCACGTAGAACACGCCGTTCAGGTTGGTCGCGATCATGGTCTGCCATTCTTCGGGCGAGATGTCCATGAAAAGATGACGGACGCTGATTCCGGCGTTGTTGATGAGGATGTCCAGCCCTTCAAAAGTGGCATCCAATTTTGAGAAGGCGCTTTCGACATCCTTTGGGATGGACACGTCCGCCTGGATGACGGCAGCCAGCGCGGGCAGTTCTTTCTGGATGCGCAGACAGCCGGCCGCGTCGCGGTCGAACACCGCCACGCGTGCGCCTTCTTCGAGGAAGCGCCGCGCTGTAGCCGCGCCGATCCCGCCAGCCCCGCCGGTGATGAGGACGCGTTTGTTGTCTAGGCCACGCATAAAAATCTCCTTTCATGAGATGACAGTTTTTCGCAAATACGCCCGCCAAGTGATGCACCACTGCGCCGGGTCGTCGAGCGGGTGGTGGTCAATCGTGTGGACGGTGCTGTTGTGCGGCGCGGTCCGCACCAGGTCCGGGTCCGTGTACGCCTCATTCGCCACCTGCTCAATGATCGCGGCATACTCGTCCAGTTCCTCTTTCGAGTACGACTCGGTCGGCTCCAGCGTGCAGGGTTCGGGGATAACGTAGGGGTGGTGGCTGGTCCAGTAATGCACGCCGAAATCGGCGGCGCGGATGCCCAGTTCGTCCGAATGGATGCCGGTATCCTCGAAAAGTTTCTGCCATGAATAGCGCACCTGCTCGACGCGGGGTTTACCCGTGGCATACGGCGCGCTGGCTCCACGGATGGACAGAATTTTATGCATCAGGTAATTGTTGTTGAGAACCGCCACTTCCGCGACCTCGCGCAGGCCGTCTGCGCCCAGGGCGATGACCCAGGCGTAAGCCTTCAGCACAGCTGGCGCCACGCCGTAGAACGGGCGGATTTTGCCGATGCTCTCCGGCAGGTCGTAATTCAGGAAATACTTCCCGCCGTCGAAATCCACCAACGGGGCCGGCAGGAAGCGCGCCAGTTCTTTGGTCACGCCGGTCGCGCCGCCCCCAGGGCCGCCGCAGCCGTGCGGCGTGGAAAAGGTCTTGTGCAGATTGAAATGGCACAGATCGAAGCCGGCTTCGCGGGCGCGGGTGATACCCAAGATGCCGTTGGCGTTGGCCTGGTCGTAAGAACACAACCCGCCCGCTTCATGCACCACGCGGGTGAACTCGGCGATCTTTGGATTGAAGATGCCGGTGTCTTCGGGGTTGGTGATCAGCAGCCCCGCCGTCCGCTCGGAGACGGCCGCCTTGAGCGCCTCCAGGTCGGGGTAGCCATCCGCGTCCGGGTAAAGCGTGATGACCTTGTAACCGGCCACCTTGGCGCAGGCGGCGTCCGAGGGATGCGAGAAAATGGTGGTGATGATCTCGTCACGCTTTTCGGCCTCGCCGCGTGAGGCGTGGTAGGCGCGGATGATGGAGGCGTTGGTGTAGATCGCCGCCGATCCCGCGCCCGGCTGGAGGGTGAAACGGTCGAGGCCCGAAATTTCCTTCAGGATCTTCTCGAAGCGGTACATGATTTCGAGGATGCCCTGCACGGTGCCCTCGTCCTGCAGCGGGTGCAGTTCGGTCATCTCCGGCATACGGGCGAGCTGGTCGTTGACCTTCGGACTGTACTTCATCGTGCAGGTGCCCTGGCCCACGTCAATGTTGAAATCCGCGCCCAGGGTTTCCTGCGAGAGATGAACGTAGTGACGCAGTACCGCCGGTTGGGACATCTCCGGCAGATGCGGCGGATTCTCCCGTCGCAGCGATTCGGGGATGCCCGCCAGCGGGTCGCCGACCTGAGATTTGATCTCTGCCTCGGCCTCCGGCACCAAAATCCCGCGCTGACCCGGTCGGCCCAACTCGAAGATGACGGGTTCGTCCCAGCGCGCCTGGTGGAAGCGGCGCAGGTTGGGCTTGCCGTTTGTATATCGTTCTGCGGTGATGTTTTTCATGCCAGCGCCTCCTTCAGAGCCGATACCAGGCGGTCAATATCGTCTTTGGTGTGCACTTCTGTCACACAGTACAGCGCACTCTGGCCGAGCCAGGGGAATTCGCGGCTCAAGTCCTTGCCACCGAAGATGCCTTTTTTCAGCAAGGCTTTGTTGATGGCGGCCACTTTCTTGCCCGTGCCATCAAAGTTGACCACGAACTCTTTGAAATGCGGCGCGGCGAACACGTCGGTGCGCACACCTTTGATTTTGCCGATTTCCTGCTTGGCGTAGCGCGAGTGATACAGGATGGTCTCGCCAATTTCTTTCATTCCTTGCGGCCCCATTAATGCCAGATAAACTCCCGCCGTGATGCCCCACAGCGCCGCGGCTGTGCCGACCCATTCATTGCCTTCTTCGCGTTTGGCAAAGGATGTGCGTTCGTAAGCCACGTCGCTGAAGCCGTATTCGCCGGGCACACGCGTCGGGGCGATGCCGAACAGCCGCGAGGGATATTGCATGACGAACTTCTCCTCGTCGCGGCTGGCGATGAATCCGGCTTGCCCGCCGCCGAATTGCATGTGCATGCCCAACGGCTGGATGTCACCGCAGACGATGTCCGCGCCATAGTTGACCGGCGGTGTGAGCACGCCCAGCGAAATTGGGTCCACGCTGACGACGATCAACGCGCCGTGTTGGTGAGCCAGGTCAGCGATTTCCTGGCCGCGCGTTTCCAGGAAACCGAGGTAGGAAGGGTTTTCAAAGAATACCGCGGCCGTGCCGGAATTGAGTTGACTGGCAAGATGCTGCAAATCAATCCCCCCCGTTTTCGGGTGGCAGTCAAGCATAACGATTTCGATTTCGGGCTTCAGGTAGTCGCGGATTTTCGAAAGCAAGTCGCGGCCTATCGTCGCGGCCAGCAGGACGCGGGTCCGCGCGGTGATGCGGCCGGCCATCCGCAAGGCAGTCGCGGCGGCCTGGAAGCCGTCGTAAGTTGGGACGTTGACCACATCCATTTCCAGCAGTTCGCCCATCATGCTGCAATACTCGAAGAGCGCCTGGAAGCGGCCGTGGTCGTCGTAAGGCTCGCCGGCGTAGGCGGTCAGGAACTCGCCGCGCTGGTTGACCTCGTCGCAGACGGCGGGGACGTGGTGCTGGTAGCAGCCCGCGCCGAGGAAGTTGAGATGCTGCTGGGCGGTGGTGTTTTTGCGCAAGAGGCTTTCCACATGGCGGCGCAGGGCAGCCTCAGAGAGAAAGGGCGCGGGCAGGTTCATCCGCCCTTTGAAGCGCAGGGCTGCGGGAATATTGGCGTAGAACTCGTCCACGCTGGCCGCGCCGACCTCCTTGAGCATTGCGGCTCTGATTGCGGGTTCGGAATTGGGGATGTAAGGATAGACGATTTTTCTGGATGGCATAGGGCGCTCCTTGAAGAACAATTCTGCACAAACCCAACGAAAGAATATCTGGACAAGGATTCACGCGGAGAGGACGGGGTTTTCCGTTTGACGCGTTCTTCCGTGTCCGTCCGTGTCCCCGCTTATTTTACATCCCAATCCGCGTTTCCGCTCGTTCCAATTTTGCAAATTGGCTTGACAAGCCTGAAGGGGTGTGAGATAATGGCGTTAATCGTACCCTATAAATCGGTTTCGTTATTACGACAAACCGTTGACAACCGAGAAGGCGTCTCACGTCAGAGACACAAACCAGAAGGCTTGCC
>JBDRTP010000163.1:0-24645 GCA_043823965.1 Chloroflexota bacterium | reverse complement strand
ACTATATTCTTTGTTACTACGCTCAAAAAAGCTGCGCTGCTTTGCCTACGGATTTGATAGAGATGCCATTCCCATACCTATTTGCAGCAACAATGATTTTGATAGGCATGGAGAGATTTATTCTTGCACATGAAATCGGGCATATCTATTCAGGACATCTTGAACGAGCCGTTATCAGAGACGTAAAGATCAGGAAGGATAGTGACATATCAACAGAATTTTATGAAGAGTCCTGGCAAGACGAATTTGAGGCGGATGCCATTGCTTGGAGATGGTATCAAGAGACCCTTGAGACCTTCCCGGAAATAGAGTCTTTACATCCTTCTATAGCCCTCTCGGGCCCTCTATATCTCTTTGCACTATTACATCTAATTGAAAAGAACCTTTCATTTCCTTACCCTTATATATCTCATCCCCCTGCTAAAAAAAGACTTGAATGCTTGATTAATAGCATATCGAAGGAAAACCGCATCCTAATAGAGATGGCTTTCTCTTTGGAAAACTTTACAATGTGGATTGACTTGCTACCCGACTTTCTTTTGAAGTAGTAACGAAACCAAATTTTGGTTGCTTCGGGGTCTCCCGACTCCGATTTAGCGCTAACCGAAAAACGTTGGAACGTGGTAGAATATTAGTATGACTTTCATGAAAGTATGACTTTTTAGGAGTTGTAACCATGTCCGCATACGTGCGCGTCCAGGAAAAAGGCCAGGTGACCATCCCCACCCGCCTCCGCCGGAAATTTAACATCAAAAAGGGGACACTGGTTTCATTCGTGGAAACGGATGGAGGCGTGTTGATCAAGCCTGCCGAGGTCATTTTCAGCGAGGCCCTCGAAGAAATCGGAGCGGCGCTAAAAGAGGATGGAATTACGCTGGAAGAACTGATCGAACGCGGGCGCGAGATTCGCGGCAAAATCGCCGAAGAAAAATATGGCTTGCGAGATAAATAATGCTCCGCGTCTTTGTTGATTCCAGTGTTCTATTCGCGGCGATTTATTCTTCAACCGGGCATTCGGCGGACTTGCTTCAGATGGGAGTTTCTGGCAAGATCACTATTGTCATTAGCGACGATGTGATCGAGGAAACGCGGCGCAATTTGGAGATTTCAAAACCCGAAAAATTGACTGATTTGAACAAAGCCCTTTCCATCGCAGGGTTTGAAATTATTACTGTGCCGCGAAATGAAGTGCTGGCAGCGGCACAACGCGTTGCCGCAAAAGATGCCCATATCATTGCTGCTGCGAAAGTCGCGAAAGCGGACATGCTGGTATCATTCGATAAGAAGCATATCCTGGGCCGCCCCGAACTCGCAGAGTACATCGGTGCGGCGATTTTATCCCCAAGAGAAGCAATCGAGCGCATCCGGGGGTATGGCAAACTCTAATCTTCCTCATACAAATTCCACCTCGCTTTTTGGTAGAATCAATCCAGACAATTCTTGTCAGATTGATTCACTAGGAATCCGATGACTCCCGTCGTCGGCCCGAAGTTGGGAAACTTCGGAATCCGTTTTCCCGGTCTCAGGAGCCACTTATGGCAAGCATGGAACGTTTCACCCAGCGGGCGCGGAGAGTACTCAGCCTGGCCCATCAGGAAGCCGAGCACACCCGTCAGGGATTGATTGGCACTGAACACCTCCTGCTCGGTTTGCTGGAAGAAGAAGGCGGCGTGGCCGGGCGCGTGCTGCGCGACCTCGGACTGGAAACCAGCCGCGTGCGCGAGATGGCCCGGCGTCTCGGAATTAATGCGCCGTACGTGAACGGCAAGATCGAACTCGCCGCGGATACCCGACTGGTGCTCGAATTTGCCATCGAAGAAGCCCACAAGATGGGCCATCACTACGTCGGCACCGAACACTTGCTGCTGGCTCTGGTGCGCGGTGAAAGTGTGGCGCTCGACGTGTTGAAGAAACTCGGCGTGACAGGCGACCAGATCCGCCGCCAGGTGCGGCGAGTGCTGCAGGAAGGCGGCGGCCCATCGCCCGTCCCTGAGATGGCCAAGGCGGGCGGCAAGCGTGAGCCGAAAACTCCGCTGGTTGACCAACTCGCCACCGACCTGACGACTTATGCCGAAGAAAGCAAACTGGACCCGGTCATTGGCCGCCAGATGGAGATCGAGCGCGTCATTCAGATTTTGGCGCGCAGAACCAAAAACAACCCGGCGCTGATCGGCGAACCCGGCGTCGGCAAGACTGCCATCGTCGAGGGGCTGGCGCAACGCATTACCGAGGGCGATGTCCCCGCGCCGCTGCTGAATAAGCGCGTACTCAAACTGGACGTGGGTTCGTTGGTGGCCGGCACGATGTACCGCGGCCAGTTCGAAGAAAGACTCAAGCGCGTCATTGACGAACTCAAGAAATCCAAATCCATCCTGTTCATTGACGAGTTCCACATGCTGGTCGGCGCGGGCGCAGCCGGTTCCGCCGTGGACGCGGCCAACATCCTCAAGCCAGCCCTCTCGCGCGGCGAACTCCAGTGCATCGGCGCGACGACTCTCGATGAATACCGCAAACACATCGAATCGGACGCCGCGCTGGAACGCCGCTTCACGCCCATCGTCGTGGATGAGCCGACCGTCGAAGAAACCATCGAAATCCTCAAGGGCGTGCGCAAGATGTACGAGGAGCACCATCACCTCGTCATCTCGGATGATGCCCTCGAAGCCGCGGCCAGGCTCTCGTCGCGGTACGTGTCGGACCGTTTCCTTCCAGACAAGGCCATTGACCTGATTGACGAATCGGCCTCGCGCGTGCGCATGTACAAGTCCGGCGCGTCCACCTCGGCCAAAGATATTTACGGGCAATTGAAGCAAGCCCGCGCCAACCGCGCTCGGGCCGTCGAGGAAGGCAAGGCCGAGGACATGCAAACGTGGGAGGCGCAGGAGGCCGACCTGAACGAGCAGCTCAAGCGGATGAAATCCAGTTGGGAGCGCGCCAGCAGCCCGGTCGTCACCGCCAACGACATCGCCGAAGTGGTTGCCATGTGGACCGGCGTGCCGATCATGCAGATGGCAGAAGAGGAGAGCCAGCGCCTGCTGCGCATGGAAGAGGAACTCAAACAGCACATCGTCGGCCAGGAAGAAGCCATCCAGTCCATCGCCAAGGCCGTGCGGCGGGCGCGGGCGGGACTCAAAGACCCTAAGCGGCCCATCGGCTCATTCATCTTCCTCGGTCCGACCGGCGTCGGCAAGACCGAGCTGACCAAGGCCCTGGCCAGGTTCATGTTCGGCAGCGAGGAAGCCCTCATCCAGCTCGACATGTCTGAGTTCATGGAGCGCCATACCGCCAGCCGCCTGGTCGGCGCGCCGCCCGGCTACATCGGCTACGAGGACGCCGGTCAACTGACCGAGGCCCTGCGCCGCCGCCCGTACTCCATCGTGGTCTTCGACGAGGTCGAGAAGGCGCATCCCGAAGTCCATAACTTGCTGCTGCAAATCATGGAAGAGGGCCACCTCTCCGACGCCAAAGGCCGCACAGTGGACTTCCGCAACGCCATCATCGTCATGACCACCAACGTCGGCGCGGAGGAAATCAAGAAGCAGACCTCGCTCGGCTTCCAACTCAAGCGCGACGAGAAAACCGAAGAGCGCCTGTCCTACGAAGAGATGCGCAAGAAACTGACCGAGTCGCTCAAGAAGGTCTTCCGCCCGGAGTTCATCAACCGCGTGGACAGCGTCATTGTCTTCCGCTCGCTGAACAAGGACGACATCCGTCAGATCGTGAACCTGGAACTGAACAAGGTGACGGTACGTCTGGCCGAGCACGAGGTGACGCTGACCGCCAGCGAGGCTGCCCTCGACCTGTTGGCGGAGCAGGGCTACGACCCAGAGATGGGCGCGCGGCCGTTACGCCGCGTTATTCAACTCAGAGTGGAAGACCAGCTCTCGGATGCGCTACTTTCGGGCGAGTTCCACGAGGGTGATATGATAGTTGTAGATATGACTGACGAAAAAGAGATTATACTTCGGCGTGATGAAGCACCGGAAGCAGCGCCGGTAATGGAAGCCAGCCTTCAGTGATATTCGAATATTATCCTGATACTGACATGCTTTACGTCAAACTTGCCAGCGGTGTGAGTATTGAGTCTGAGGAAGTTTCTACAGGCGTTGTGCTAGATTTTGACGAAAATAACCGCGTGATTGGCATTGAAATCGAAGATGCCAGCAAATTCATAGATTTGTCGCGTCTGGAATTGACCGCCTTGCCTATCGCAAACCTGATCATAAATGAAAAGGTGCCTGTAGCGGTATAGCATGAATAGCGCGAGAAATGACAAGAGCGCAGAGATTTGGTCTCTGCGCTCTTGATTCCACAGGTGGGGGTTATTTATTCAATTCCTGGATCAACGCCCAGGCCAGTTCCCAGGTGCGCTCCATCACGTCGGAATCCATCTTGTCGAAGGTATCCTGCTTCTGGTGCCAGTAGGGGGCTTCGCCATCCGGCTTGAGGCCGAAGAGACAGATCGCCGGCACCTTGAAGCGGACCGCGTCGGAAAGTTCTGAGTTGCCGCCGCTGATCTTGGCCGGGTATGCCTTCCATTGCGGGTGCGCCGCGCTGAGATCCTCGACGGTGCACAGCAGGCCGGGGTCGGCTTTGAATGGCACGATGATGCCCTCGCGGGTCGTCCAGGCCGGGCCGGCGCAGCCGAGCATTTCGAGGATGATGGCGCGCGGGTCTTTCAATTCGGCGCGGTGACGGGCGAACCAGTCTATCGCGCCGTAGTGTTGCACTTCCTCGCAGCCGGTGATGACGGCGAAAATGCGCGTGTTCTGGAGCGGCTTTTGAGCGAACTGCGCCGCCAGGGTCAGAACCATGCCGACGGCGGTGGCATTATCGTTGGCTCCGGCGGTGAAGGGCGTGGAACTGGCCTCGATGCACATCGCCGCCAGCAATAAGGCGCAGCCCGCCGCGGGGAGGCTGGCAGGCCAGGCCCAGCCCCAGCCGAAGAACGCCGCCAGCGTGTACAGGATGGCCTGGTAGATGAACGCGGCGAAGGCGAGCATGGTGAACTTGTCGTACACCTTCACCCATTTCGTCGTGCGGAAGATCAGCGGGGTGAACTGCGTGTCCACATGGCCGATGAGGACGATATCGCGCTGGTGCTCGCCCGTGGGCGGGATGACGGCAAACACATTCTGGCTGTCACCTTTTGGCACGGCCATGCGGAAAAGGTTGTTTTGAAAGCCGAGTTCCTGTAATTCGGAGACCAGCGCCAGGATCGTCAGTGCGGCGGCGATGGCCGCAGTGAGACGGCCAGCGAGCGGGAAAATGGCAAACGCGGCCAGGAACAGGATCGCGCCCATCAAATGCGGGTGGAAAATCGAGCGGGCGCTCTTGAAGGTTTCCCAGATTGGCTGAAAGCCTATCTTCTCGAACTGCGCTTTGGCGTATTCCGCGCCCTTGCGCTCGCCTTCACACGTCGGCCCGCGCGGGCCGATGTCCACCGAGAGGGCGCTCACGTGCGCCAGCCACTGCTTGACCTGCGGGTGTTGAGAGGTGGGTTCGTTCATTTTGCGTTTGCTCTTCCGCTCTTTGGCTGTCAGATCGCGATAAATGGCATCCAGATCGTAATTAAACCGCGCCGCGTAAGCATCGCGGTGGCGTCGAACTTCTTCAACAATTTCATCTTTCCCCATATTCATCACTTCATCTTTTGCGGGCAAATTCATCTACCACTTTATGCGGTCCGGCAGCAAGCAGATACAGCGTGGACCCTTGCTGCCGAAAGACGCAACGATACAACCTGTCAATGTAAAATTCCCAGAATATTGTTCCCCGAATGCGGTGGACTTGCAGCGACGGATGACGCAGATTCTCGGCCAGGAAGCCAATCTGCTTCTTGAGTTTCTTCTGAACAGCAACAGGCAGGTCTTTGTAATCGTCCTTGAGCCGCTGCGTCAGGATAATCTCATTCATCCAGCCACTCTAGTGACTTATCAGCATTCTGCAAGTCAACTTTATAGGTACGGCCTGCGCTGATGTCCGCTTCGGCCTCGCGGATGCGCTTCTGCCATCCTTCGGCCCAAAAATAAGCCTGGTCGTCTTTTTTGCCGCGGAATTCCCGCAGTAAAGCCTCAATGCGCTGGAATGTTTCGTAACTTATGAGCACTTCTCGCGCCTTGCCATCCTCGTCAAAGAAAATTTTGATATCCTTCAAAGATATTTCGCTCATGCCAGCCTCCGGAACATGGACAATATAATTATAGCATGGCCAAACTGAAATTTCGTTCCTAAAAGGGAAGGGTATGCACGCAAAGGTTGTCACCCCTGCCCTTCAGGGTGCCAGCCGCGACCATGCGGTGGTTATCCTGACCGGCGCGCGGCAGGTTGGCAAGAGCACCCTTCTGTTGAATGCCGAGCCTTTCCGCGACTGGCGTTTGCTGGCAATCGAGGTCAAACGCAGCGACAATCCCGGCTATGGCGATGCGGCTGGACTGCGCGCTTTCCTGTCCGAATACCCAAACGCTTCGGGCGGCTTGTTGGTGCATGGCGGGCGTGAAATCCGCCGCCTGGATGAGAAAATCCTGGCCATTCTGTGGACGATGGTTACAGGTTAATAAGGTAGCCTTCATTTTCTACTCAGACGACAAATTTTGGCTCAGGATTCTTTGTGTACATAGATTTGCTGCTTCCATTGGCTGGCGCGGTTAAACGTCCACAGTTTTGCTCACCTTTGGCATGGCAGGCTTTATCGGCTGTTTTGGAGAGAACGAGACCATTTTGCGTTTGCTCTTCCGCTCTTTGGCTTTCAGATCGCGATAAATGGCATCTAGATCATAATTAAACCGCGCCGCGTAAGCATCGCGGTGGCGTCGAACTTCTTCAACGATTTCATCTTTCCACATTGTTATACCTCCAGCAGTTCCTCCGGTGTGCAAATCACCGGCGGTTCATAACCATACGCCCGGCAAATAACCGTAATGGCATTTCGAATGGTCGCGTTGGCAAGATGTCTCATGTTCCAGGTCATCAGGTAGTCCATAGCGTTCATGGTCGCAATGGCAACGTGAAGAGCATCACCTGTCGACTTTTCTGGCAGTGCATTTTCGTTTACCAAAATCCTTGCTAAATCAACAGCTGCTTGGTTAACCTGCAATGCAGGCAGACCCTCGAGCATTTTCGACCGTCGTTGCACTGCATCTTCATCGCCTGCACTGGCTTCCTGCTCTACAAGTTCGGAGATAAAAAGGTCAAAGTCTGCCCGACGGTTCTCCCACCACTCCTGAGTAATTTGCTGGTGGGCGGCAGTGATGATGTCGCGGCTCGGTTTGGCCGTGAAGTAACTGACGACTGTCGTTTCGAGATAGACTTTCGGTTTCATCAAAATGATTATAGCACGGGATAATTCCCGCTGAACATGGATTCCATTGTATACTTCGGATGTTAGAGTTCATCCCCTATTTTTTACGCGGAAATGGGAGAGGAAATAGAATATGCCCAAAACCCACACCCGTTACGTCTGCCAGCAGTGCGGGCGCGTCTCCGCCGGTTTCATGGGACGCTGCCCGCAGTGCGGCGAGTTCAATTCGATGGTCGAGGAAATCGTCGCCGATGAACCCATCCGCGCGAAAGGAGCGGCGCGCGGCCTGAGCGGACGCTCCGCCCCGCGCCGGCTGTCCGAAGTCAGCGGCGAGGCTGAAGAGCGCATCCCTGTCACCATCGGCGAGTTTGCGCGCGTGCTGGGTGGAGGCATCGTCCCCGGCTCGATCGTGCTGGTCGGAGGCGACCCGGGCATCGGCAAATCCACGCTGCTGCTTCAACTGGCCCTCGAAATGGCGACCAGGCTCAAGGTCCTCTACGTGTCCGGCGAAGAATCGGAGCGGCAGATAAAAATGCGGGCGGCGCGCATCACGACCGAGTCAAAATTCCCCGCCAATCTGTTTCTCGTTACCGAGACAAACCTGGATACGATTTTCGAACATGTGCAGGCCACAAAGCCCGACCTGCTCATCGTCGATTCCATCCAAACCGTCTACCTGCCGGAGATGGAATCGGCGGCCGGCTCGGTCTCGCAGGTGCGCGAATCGGCCAACCGGCTGCGCGAACTGGCCAAGTCCTCCGGGCCAGCCGTGTTCGTCATCGGCCACGTCACCAAAGAGGGGACGATTGCCGGGCCGCGCGTGCTGGAGCATATCGTGGACACGGTTCTTTACCTCGAAGGCGACCGCTTCCAGGCTTACCGGCTGCTTCGTTCGGTCAAGAACCGCTTCGGGGCAACGGCGGAGGTGGGCGTCTTCGAGATGGTTGAGCGCGGCCTGGCCGAGGTGACCAATCCATCCGAGGCCTTCCTGGCTGAGCGGATGGTCAACGCGGCCGGGTCAGCCATTGCAGTGACGATGGAAGGCACCCGTCCGCTGCTGGTGGAGGTGCAGGGTCTGACCAGCCCGACGCAGTTTGGGAATGCCCGGCGCACACCCAACGGCGTGGACATCAATCGCCTTTTGATGATCGCCGCCGTGTTGACGCGGCGCATGAATTTGCGCCTGGTCGAGCAGGACGTGTTCGTCAACGTGGTCGGCGGGATCAAGGTTGACGAACCCGCCGCTGATCTGGCGATTGCCGCAGCCGTGGCCTCCTCGATGAAAGACGCCCCCATCCGCGCCGATACGGTGCTGATCGGCGAGATCGGCCTGGCCGGGGAACTGCGCATGCCGGGGCAGATGCCGGTGCGATTGCGCGAAGCGGCGAAACTCGGCTTCAAGACTGCGATTGTGCCGAAACGTCTGCGCAAAGGCGAACCCTGGCCGCAGGAAATCGAGATTGTCGAGGCGCGCTCGCTCCATCAGGCTTTGGAGGCGGCGTTTGGGATTCAGAGGGAATTGCCAAAGGGGAGAAAAGTGGTGTAAACCCGTTTTCATCCTTCTCTCACCCAACTCTAGTAAAATTCTACATAAATCTACATTGACGTCTGCCTGGTAGGCAGTAAAATTTGCTCCGTTTCACCAAAAGGAGTATTCCTATGCTGTTAAAACGCCTGCAACTTGGCCTGATCCACGCCGCCGTCGCGATGACGCTGGTGCCGATCAACAGCACCCTCAACCGGGTGATGATCAAGGAACTGGCGCTCTCGGCGACGCTGGTTGCCGTGCTGGCCTCGCTGCCTTATCTCTTTTCCCCCATCCAGGTGGCCATCGGATCGTATTCCGACCGTCACCCGTTGTTTGGGTTGCGGCGCACGCCGTATATCCTGCTCGGCCTGCTGTTTTGTGTCGGCGGCGTGATCCTCTCGCCACAGGTTGCTTATCTATTTTCCCAGAACTGGTGGCTGGGACTGGCTCTCGGCGTGCTGGTATTCGGGGCTTGGGGCATGGGTTTTAACTTCGCCAGTGTCTCTTACCTGGCGCTGGCTTCTGAAATCTCGGGCGAAAAAGGACGCGGCCGCACCATCGCGGTCATGTTTTTCATGATGATTGTCGGCATCATCCTGACCGCTCTCAGCCTGGCCCAGATGATTGACCCCTACACGCCGGAGGCCTTGCAGCGCGCCTTCCAAATCGTGGGAGGCATGGCGCTTATCCTGGGCTTGCTCGGCCTGATCGGTCTCGAAAAACGAGCCGAGAAAACCTCTCGCGCTGAGCACTACAGCCTGCGCCAGATGGCGCAAGCTATTCTGGGAAATCCCCAGGCGCGGATTTTCTTTGTTTATCTCTGGCTGCTCCTGATCGCCCTGCTCGGCCAGGATGTGCTGCTGGAACCCTTCGCCGGTGAAGCCTTTGGTTTGAGCGTGCAGGCCACCACGCGCATCACCGCCATCTGGGGAGGCTGCATGTTGCTCGCTTTGTCAATTGGCGGCATTCTGGAAGGACGCGCCTCCAAGCGAAAAATTGCCCAGGCGGGCAACCTCGGCGCGTTTCTTAGTTTTGTCCTGATCGCGTTCAGCGGGATCATCGCCAGTCCGCAGGTGTTTTATGCCGGAGTCGTCCTGCTCGGATTGGGCACCGGCCTGTCCACGGTCGCCAACCTCTCCCTCATGCTGGACATGACCACCTCCGCCAGCGTCGGCTTGTTCATTGGGGCGTGGGGCGTATCTAATGCCTTATCACGCTTGAGCGGTTCAGTCCTGGGTGGAGCAATCCGCGACATCGTCACCCAACTCACCCAAAGTTCCGTACTGGGTTATGTGATCGTATTCGGGATCGAAGCCGGGCTGATGTTGATCGCCATTTCCATGCTGCGCCGCATTGACCCAGCCACTTTTCGTGCACAGCACCTACTCGGCCGTCAAGCTGAACAGATGCCCATTTTCGAGACGGCAGCCATGGCTGCCGAGTAGGCGCTGCGCGCGGAGAATTGATCATGCCAGAAAGCGAAAAATGGCTCAACCTCAGTCAGGCGGCTGAACTGCTCGGCGTGCATCCAAGCACCGTGCGCCTGTGGTCGAACAAGGGTCTGCTGCCCGTCCATCGCACGCAGGGGAAGCACCGCCGCTACCGTCGCTCCGAGGTCGAGTTGTGGGCCAAGACCGCCCGCCAGCCGCGCGCCCTCGAACCGGAGAGCGTTGTCCAGCACGCACTGGGACGGATGCGCTTTCAGATCGGTGAAGGCCACCTGGAAGCCCAGCCCTGGTACCAGAAACTCGACGACGAAGCCCGCATCCAATACCGGCAGAGCGGCCGTGGCTTGATGCAGGGGCTGGCGAACTGCCTGGCCTCCCAAGGCGAGGAGGCGATTGCCGAGGCACGTTCCTTCGGCTACGAATATGCTTCGCGCGGCCGCCGCTACAACCTGAGCCATATCGAAGCGGCGCAAGCCTTCCTCTTTTTCCGCAATATCCTGTTGCAGGCAATGATGGCCGTCTATCAAGAGACGCGCATCCCTTCCGGCGCGGCTTGGGGAGAGATGCTCCACAAGGTACATGCCTTCACCGACCAGATTATGCTGTCGCTGCTTGAAACCTATCAAGCTTTTGAAAGTAATCACCGTTAATGGAGAAATATGGATGGAAGAAAAACCGGCTCGCCGCTACCCGCCCGTCTACGAGAAAATCATCCCCATCGCGCTGGGACTTATTGTCCTCATCAGCCTCATTTTGCTGATCGTGACCATCGGCGTCGTGTTGGGACTGGTCACCAGCCCGTTTTAGTTTCGGCCACGAATTTCGTCGCTCTTTCCCGGGTAGTCTCCCCACTGAGTGTGGTTGAATGATCCAGTATATGAACCGCGAAGAAACGAAGCCCGCGAAGGCTTTTTATAAAGGTTTTCTTGGCGTTCTTCGCGTCTTCGCGGTTAACTTTCGCACATCTTCGATAACCGCACTGGAAAGGGAGACTATCCTTTCCCGCGTGGCAAAATAATCCTTTGGAGGTATCCCTTGAACACCCTGCTCCCCCTGCTTTCCAGTCTCATCAGTTTCGTTTTTGCTTTCTTCGTCTTCAAGCGTTACGCCGAGCGCAAAGGCGCACATTTGCTCCTCTGGGGCATCGGCACCATTTTCTACGGCATTGGCGGTTTCTGTGAGTTCTATTATGGCGCCTTCGGCTGGAACGCGCTGGTTTTCCGCCTCTGGTACCTGTTTGGCGCCATCCTGGTCGCCGCCTGGCTCGGCCAGGGGACGGTCTACCTGCTGGCGAAAGCGAAGTGGGCCCACGGCCTGATGATCGTCCTGGCCCTTGCTTCGCTCTTCGCGGTGTATAAGGTCTTCACCGCGCAGCTCGACCCAGCGCTGATGATTGCCAGCGCACACACCGGCAGTGAACTCTCCGGCCACGCCATCCTGACGAGCGGCGTGCGCGTTCTGACGCCCTTCTTCAACATCTACGGCACGCTGGCCCTGGTTGGCGGCGCGGCCTATTCGGCTTTCATCTTCTGGCGCAAGCGCATCCTGTTGCACCGTACCATCGGCAACATCCTGATCGCCGTCGGCGCGATGTTACCGGCCTTCGGCGGCGTTTTCAGCCGACTGCAATTCCCCGGCGCTTTGTATCTGGGTGAATTCCTGGGCATCATCCTGCTCTTTGCCGGTTTCATCCGCGCCACCACGCCGATGAAAAGCGAAGTGACCACTATACAATCTGTCGCGGCAGATTAGAAGTGTTTGCCAGCAGTACAATTGCGGCCACGAACTCAAGCCTGTCTCACCTACAGCCCCTCTCCCAAAAGGAAGAGGGGAGTTTTTTTTATTTGCGTGTATAATCTCCTCAGACGCGGTAGATTACAGATTCACCGTTGATGGGGCTCCTCGCGAAGCACCCTGTGGGCATACTCCCGAATCGCAGGCGTGGGAGCCTGCTTTACTGAAAACCTGTGATTTACTGAGCCTGCCGACTGATAACTGGAGACTGGTAACTGCCCATGACCATCCTTGACTTTCCCTTAACGTCCCGCATCCGCCGCAACCATGGACTGGAACACGCCAGCCTCAACATTCTCAACCAGCGTTTCCCGGAGCGGACTTTGGCCGGCTACTCGTCCCCGAGCGGATTCTTCGTCCTCGGCGATCTGGCGACCGAAGACCTGCGCGAGGCGGTCATGCAAGCCCTGACCCGCCTGCAGACAGGCGAACGGTATCTGGTCATCCATTCCAACTGCGGCACGAACTATGTTGCCGCGGGGTTCGTCGCCGGTCTGCTTGCCTGGCTGGGGATGGCCGGCGCGAAGTCCAAGCGCGAGAAAGTTGACCGGCTGCCCTTTATCATTGCGCTGGCGATGCTGGGCTTTATTATCAGCCAGCCGCTGGGGCCGAAAATCCAGGAACGCATCACCACCTCCGGCGACCCTGAAGGCATGACCATCGTGGACATCTTCCTGGTCCGCTTCGGGCGGTTTACGCTTCATCGAGTTATTACGCAAGGTTAAGGAGGCGGGCAAATGTCGGAACCTCCCAGCGTCATCCTCCTCCACGGCAGCGACGAATATGCCATCGCCGCTCATATCGAAAAACTTGTGACCGCGCTCGGCGACCCGTCCACGGCGGATATGAATATCGCCCGCTTCGACGGCCGCGCCTCCTTCAACTTTGATGACCTGTACACGGCGGTCAATGCCATGCCATTTCTGGCAGCGCGGCGGCTGGTAGTGCTGCGCAATCCCACGGCGGCGTTCCCGGGGCGAACTCCAAAACAGGCCGCGCCGGAGGCTGAAGCGGGTATAGAGATCGCCCCTTCCGCCAACCGCAAGAAATTCCTCGAAATACTGGATCATATCCCGCCGACTGCCACGCTGGTCTTGGTGGAGCAGGAGGCGCTCAAACCTGACCACTGGCTGCTGAAATGGGTTAAATCTGCCGGGGAAAAGGCGGAAGTGAAAGCCTATTTCATGCCCAAACGCTGGGAGATGTCAAAATGGCTCGAGAACGAAGCCAGGAAACAGGGCGGCAGGCTGGAGCCGCAAGCGGCCTCTTTGCTGGCCGAGATGACCGGCGAAGATACCCGCATCGCCGCCCAGGAGATCACCAAACTACTGACGTATGTGAATTACGCGCGCCCCGTCACCGCCGCGGACGTGGAGCAGGTCAGCATCCTCAGCGCGCAGGGAGATGTCTTCGCCCTCGTGGATGCCCTGGGGACAGGCAACGGCCAGGCCGCGCAGAAGATGCTCCACCGCCTGCTGGAAAACGAAGAGCCGTTCCAGTTGTGGGGCATGGTCATCCGCCAGTTCCGCTTGCTGCTCCAGACGCGGGAAATGCTGGATGAACGCGGGACAGTCCCCGAGGTTCAGAAAGCGCTCGGCCTGCACGATTTTGTGGCGCAGAAAGTGGTCAACCAGGCGCGGCGCTTTACCATGTCCACTTTGGAAGCGATTTATCACAAACTACTTGAGATTGATGAGGGGGCAAAAACGAGCCAGGTGCCGCTCGACCTGGCGTTGGATATGCTGCTCGTGGAGTTGGCGAGATAAGGCTTCATAAATCCCTCTCGAACTGATTGGTATAGCTCGGCGCCCGCATTAAATCCCCAACCGCTCGAACATATCCTCGGCATTCTCGCAATGCACGGTGTTCTGACCTTCGTCGGTCTCCTGAAATGTGCGCAACGTCGTTTCATTGGGGATGCGCACATTGAAGGGCAATCCTCGGTTTAGCTTGACTTGCCGATAGAATAGCGTGATGGCTTGAGTGGCCGAAAGCCCTAACTCCTCAAGGACACTCTCTACTTCTGCCTTCAGGACAGGATCGACGCGTGCTCGGATCATAGCAGACTTATTCATGGGCGACTCCGTTCTTGCCGACAGTGTACCACAAATGGGATACAACGACAACCGCTGCAAGCCTTTGGAACAGGGCTTTCTTAAAGTCCACGCGCCATGATGGCTTTGTATCTGTTTTACCGCGGAGAGCGCACACCGTCCCGGTGTCCTTCCGGGAGAGAACGCAGAGATTTTAATGATTTTCTCTGCGCAGCACCTACTCGGCACGAACTCGGCGATCTCTGCGGTAAATGCTTTGGTTGCGGCTGGAAGCCGCGCTATGGATATGGGTTTCAAGTTCTACGTCACCGGCTCGAACGCGTCGCTGCTCAGCCGTGAGCTGGGCAGCCGGATACCACGCCCTATACCCAGGGGGCGAACGATAATGCCAGCGGCGCGGCCATCGTAATGAGCCTGGCCGAACGGCTGGCAAAGTCGCCGCTCCAGAACGTCGAAGTGCTGGCGTTGTGTTCCGGGTGTGAAGAAGTGGGCGCACACAGAGTGCTGGATTTTCTCAAACGGCACCAATCTGAATTCCCCGACCTGACCGCCATCAACCTGGACAACGTGGGCGGGAAGGGCGCGGGGGTGTGTTACATCACGCTCGAGGGCATGCTTGTCCCCTGCCAGCCCTCGCCCGAACTGGTTAATCTGGCAGACCAGGTGCGCGCCGAGCGGCACGACCTGGGCGCGTATTCCACGCCGTTCACCACCCTGGGCACGGACGCCACCTGCCTGATGCTCCACAAAGTCCCATCCATGTCGTTCGTCGGCCTGACGCCCGACGGCCTCCTGCCCGACTGGCACCAGGTCACCGACACTTTCGAGCGCGTGGACGCCACGCCCATCGAGCACACGGAAGAGTTCGTGCTGGAAATGCTGCGGCGCTTGAAATAGAAAAGAGAAAATGGATCACAAATTTACGCTCTACGGTCACGGGGAAACCGCGGTGATACTGGCCAGCAGGGGCGGTTATAGTCGAGCTGAATGGAGTGAGTTTGCCCAGGTTCTGGCGGACGAGGGTTTTAGCGCCCTCACCGTGGGCTTACAGGATGACGAGGCGTGACCGTCACATATATCCGTTATGCGATCACATTCTTGCGCCAGGACGGGGATGAGCGCGGCATGTTGATTTACGGGTATAAATTCAGGCCAACGTTGAAGTAATATGACGCCCGGAGTTTTTACTCCGGACGTTTGATTCTCCACGAGGATTATTTTATTCCTCCCTATCACTTCCGAAGTGGCTGGGAATTCTATAAAATTCCTTCCCCTGTGTATTGTTTTTTTTTTTTTCTGCGAGCGAGCTATAATGTTCATTGTCTGAACGACTGCTGCTTCACACCACAGGACAATCCTTTCCCTGGGAGGGGACCTTTGGTCGAACGACATTCCACTTTCTTTGCAGGATGGACCGTCTGCAAAATTCCATATCTCCTGCTGGCCGGGCGTTTTTCGCGTCCGGCTTTTTATTTTTGAATTTGTGTAGAGATGGGAGAAAAATATGAAAACCAGATTTCAACCTCGTTTCCTGGCGGTGCTGGGCCTTCTACTGGTGGCCTTGCCATTTTCTACGACACAAATTGAACGCATTAGCGGCCTAACTGCTCAACAATGTACTACATGTGTAAATTGGGATACATCGGGAAATTGTTTAGAAACGAAAACTTTTACAGATCCAACGAACAATCATTATCCTTGTGGACAATGTACTTGGTGGGCTAGTTACTCTCGACCAGATATTCCAGATTCATGGGTTCCTGGGGATAATCCCGCTTACAAATGGTATGAGTATGCCAAGAATAATGTGGATTTCGAAGTTAGTGACAATCCAGAACCAGGAGCCATAGCTGTTTGGGAACCTTATGCTATGAAAGGTATGGGATCCGAAGGTCACGTAGCTTATGTAACATGGGTGAATTTCGATGGTAGCTTTTATGTAACAGAGATGAATTATGACTTCAAAGGTTCCCTGCATTCTTTCAAATATTCGAACTCGTCTAAAGTGCATTTCATTCTTGCCGGTGTGACTCTGTTTAGCGACAAGAATTTTGGCGGGGATTGGATTCGATTTCGCGCTGCTAGTCCTGACTTATATAGTTGGGGAAGCCAAGTTAGTTCAGTATATATACCATCAGGTTGGGACGTTTTGTTCTTTAAGAATAACAATTATGCCTCGTCGAGTTATCGGCATAGATGGGGAGGAACAGATTATGATGCGCTAGAATCTTCTTTTTGGGATTTGTCGATAGACTTTTATTCCGATGGTTCCAACATGAATGATAGTATGGGGTCTATAACATTATCCAATGTTGCATGTCTGCTTGATCCTTCTCAGTCCTTTGTTCAAGATCAATTTACTAAATTGATTCAAGGTGAACCAATTTGTTCCGCACCAACACCTCCACCACCCCCTAGTCCGGAGCCGCCTCCCTCCACCACCGACTCGGCCACCTTCATCTCCCACGTCACCCTCCCCGATGGTTGGGTCGTCTCTCCTGGCCAATCGCTCACAAAAACCTGGCGAGTGAAGAACACCGGCACATCCACCTGGGGCAGCGGTTATCAACTGGCTTTTACCGGTGGTGAGCAGATGGGCGCGCCAAGTGCCGTGAATGTGCCTGCAACCGCGCCGGGGCAGGAAGCGGACATCAGCGTAAACATCACTGCACCCTTTGGGGGCGGCTCGCATCAGGGCAACTGGCGCCTGCGCAATCCACAGGGCACGTACTTCGGTGATGAACTTTGGGTCAAGATCACAGTGGATGCCCCTAACCCGGGTAGCGGTCAGATCACCATGTTCGACGTCAGCCCAGCTTCGCCATCCTCGGCCAGCACGGTACACGTGGTGGGGCGTATCAAACCTTCCCCCGATTTCCGCTCCATGCGCTTTGTGTTGGGGAACGAAGTCCAGGAAATGACTAATTTCAAGCAAGTCGGTGACCAGTACGAGATCAGCACCGACTGGAATACCGGCAGCCTGGCACGCGGAAATTACGCCATCGTGTTTGAAGTAGCGAAGACTGGCGATCCTAGTTGGGTGAACGCAGAGAGGCAAGTAAAGACCTATACCCTGGTTGGGACACCGGTTACCAATAACCTACCACCTGACCGGCCTGTTCTTAAAAGCCCCTACGACTGGTACCTGAAGGATTCTGCCGGGGCATCGGCATCCGTAGAATTATGCACTTACCCAAGCAGCGACCCGGATGGGAACCCGGTCAAGTACTGGTTTGAGGTTAAGGATCAAGGGGGAGGCGTATATGCCAGCAGCGGTTGGAGTTCCAACGCATGCTGGACACACACTTATGCCCCCAATACATATTCGTGGAGGGTCAAAGCAGGAGACGGCAGTGCAGAGTCAGACTGGAGCTCGGAGACCTGGCATTTCAGCGTGGCAGGTGGGGGTGTGTATATCGGCAATCATGCCATCTTCGATGTCAACACAGACAACACGCATATGTGTGTGTTTGTCACATATGATGGTATCCGGGCTCCCGATGTGCGGGCGTGGATAAATGAGGCTCCAGATGGTTCTGAGAATGGAGAGTGGCGGCTATTAGACCATTACGGCCCGAATACGACCCCGGATTGTACACAACCAAACTACCATGGATTCTGGATCCGCTCAACCAGATACGAAACGGGTAACCACGCGATACGTATCACTGCAGTTAAGCCGGATTCTGGCAATAGTGCGACGAAAAAGACCAATTACAACATCGCCTACATCCGTCCTCCAGCACCAGATCTGATTGCCCCGTCGACAAACACAAACAACGGGACCTGGTGGAACGCTCGCAAGATCCATTTCGAATGGAGCCAGGCTCTACGGACAAGCAATTACACTCTGCGTGTGAGTACAAGCTCCAATCCCTGGGATGACCCATCTCCGCTATTGAACCAGGTTCTTGGTTCGGAAGTTACTTCATATGATTACACATTAAGCCAGGATTATGCCCAACTATACTGGAGCGTGAAAGCCAGCAACAGCGCTGGTTCGGCTGACTCCGGGAGCGATATCTGGTTTGGGATCGATCTGGTAAAACCTTCTTGCCAGGTGCAACCGTTGCCATCCACAACGTATGAAAGTGTATTTCAGGTCAATTGGAGCGGTTCAGACAATATGGCAGGAGTGGGCAGCTTTAACGTCCAATACCAAGATTCGGAGCGAGGTGCATGGGATGACTGGCTTACGGGTATTCCATCAACTAAGGCTTATGAATTATTTACCGGGCAACCCGGCCATACATATTCCTTCCGCTGCCTGGCCACGGACAACGCCAATAACCCCGGAAGTTATCCATCCACAGCAGACACACAAACTTTGGTTGATCCGACATCCCGTCCACCAACAGCGTGGTGGGATGCGGCTTATAGCGGCAAACGCAACCTGACCATTCTCAATAATATGCCAGGTGTAACGCTGCCAGTGGGTTACCCGGTGCACCTGCACTTCGACAGCGGCACGACGCCTACTGCGGCAGAGCTTTTCAATGCTTCGCAGTCGACGCCCAAGTGCAACGACCTGCGGGTGGTGTACAACGATGCCGTTGAACTGGACCGCCTGGTGGATCACTGTGACAGCAGCGCCATCGATCTCTGGTTCCGCACGCAGGTCAGTGTTTCCGGCGGGGCTTCAAATAGCACTGCCCACCAACTCTACTATGGGAACGCTTCTGCAAGTAGTCCGCCCACCAATCGTAGTCATATCTTTTATCCATCAATTGACTCGAACCATCGAAGGGTATTCGATATGAGGGAAGGCACTGGCCTTACCTTATATGATGCTACAGGAAATGGTAACGCAACGATGAGTGGAGAGCTTAGCTGGACTAGTTCGGGTAAGTTCGGGCCAGCCGTTTTGATACCCGGTGACCAAACCCCAGAGCCTCGGCCAGCGATATATGCAGGGTATGGTCCTCAACCAGATTGTAACTTCACTGCAGAGTTGTGGCTAAAGAGGCTTTCAGGACATAACTATGGGGGGCAACTTATGCAGCAGGAAATCGGCGGCCCAAATCCATGGAGATGGGCTTTCATGGTTGATGGGGACAAGCTCAAACTATCCGTTGAAGGAACTGCAGATCATGTATGGAGTAATGCCGGATTGGGTCCATCTACTTATTTTGACAGCTACCATCATATAGCTGTAACTCATAGTTGTAGCGGCGAAGTGAGGTTCTACATTGACGGAGTATTGGATTCGGTTCGGACAATGAGTAATGGAAATGTAAATCCTGCTTCTGCCCCTCTAAGAATAGGGAATAACGCTTACAATTCTCAACGTTTAGCGGGATATGTTTTCGGAGCTGCTCTTTCTAATGTAGTGAGAACTGATTTCACATACGGGCAGTTTGGGAGCATCACCTCAGAACCTTCTGTGGCCACTGGTCTTCCGGTCGATCCGCCTAATTCTGGTTTCGCCGACCTGGCCATCCTCGAACTTTCTGCATTCCCCAATCCTACAGGTGGAATACTCGTCCAGGCTGTCGTTGAGAACCAGGGCAACCTGGATACATTGAACGGCTTTTTCACCGATCTGTATGTTGATCATATTCCCACCGGTTCTGGAGACTACACTGGCAGCCTACGGTTCTGGGTAAACGACCCCATTGCAGCAAGTGCTACGGTTACATTAACTACTGTCATCACAAATCTGCCCAGCCAAAGTAGTGCTTACATTCAGTCAAGCAGCCTGATCAACGAGACCGTCGGGACGCTCTATGCACAGGCAGATTCGGCTGGTGCAATTGGCGAGCCAAACGAAACGGATAATATTTATTCCTCCGGAATCGATGTGTGCCTCGCCACCACCGATGCCTATGAAAGCGATGACACTGCTGGCACAGCGTCCATTATTAGTCTTGGACAGACCCAAACCCATAATTTTGACCGTCCAGGAGACTATGACTGGAGAAAATTCAGCGCACAGGCAAGCAGGGTTTATGAGTTGCGCACCTATAGCCTTGATATTAATTCAGACACCTACCTCTACTTGTATGACACAGACCATACCACACTGCTGGCATCCAACGACGACTATGGCGGCAGCCTGGCCTCGCAGATCGAGTGGACCGCTCCTGCAGACGGCATCTACTACGTTCTCGTGCAGCACTGGAATCCGAATGTTGGCGGGTGCGGCACAAAGTATGATCTGACGTTAAGTTACGCGCTAAGCAACAAGTTGTACTTGCCGCTCATTCAAAAGTAACTTGATTTGTCGCGGACTGATGGCTAATAGGGCCTTGGCTCATCTACGGAAAGTGTGCAAGGTGGTAGGAATGGGAAGAGGGGATGTGAAGGGGGTGAGGCTGGAAGATGTGGTCAGGGTCAGGTAAGAAAACGGGACGGCGAAAGCCGTCCCGTTACTTTTCTCTACTCTCTACTCTCTTCTCTCTATTCTCTAAAATAACCTGAGTACCGCCTCGCTCGCCAGCACGAACAGCCACTGCGGGACAAGGCTGAGCGCCACTGTCACCAGCGCCGTGGCAGCCCAGGTCAGGTCGAGCCAGGGTTCGCCCGTCGTTTCGGGCTCGCCCTCGCGCATGTACATGGTCACCACTACCCGCAGGTAGTAGTATGCCGAGATGAGCGAGGTCAGCACGCCGATGACCGCCAGCCCGATAAACCCACCTTCGATGACCGTGCGGAACAGGTAGAACTTGCCCACCAGCCCGAGCGTGGGCGGCATGCCGGTCAGCGAGAGCATGAAAATCGTCATCGCCGCGGCCAGGGCCGGTTTGCGCCGTCCAAGACCGGCGTAATCGCTGATCTCCAATCCTTGGGCATCAGGTTTTTCCAGCGCAATGACCACCGACCAGGCACCGAAGGAGGTCAGGGCGTAGGCGACCAGATAGAAGAGCGCCGAAGCGACCGCGTCCGGCATGACCTGCGGCTGGCCATACGGGACGAAGGCCATCAGGATGTATCCGGCGTGGGCAATGCTGGAGTAGGCCAACATGCGTTTGATATTGGTCTGCGAGATGGCGATCAAGTTGCCGATGACCATCGTCAGCGCGGCCAACGCCCACAGCACCGGGACCAGGTCCACGTCGAGGGACGGGAAGGCGGTGACGAAGACGCGCAGCAGGGCGGCAAATCCGGCGGCTTTCGCGCCGACGGCCATGAAGCCGGTCACCGGAGTCGGCGCGCCCTGGTAGACATCCGGCGTCCACATGTGGAACGGCACGGCCGCCACCTTGAAACTGAACCCGACCAGGATCAGCGCCGCGCCGATCAGCATAAGGGTCGGGTTGTAAACATCCACGAAGGAACCTGACAGGTTAACCGCAGAGACTATGCCCACCAGTGAAGTATTAGCCGTCGCGCCGAAGACCAGGGCGATGCCGTAGACGACGAAGCCGGTGGCGAATGCGCCGAGCAGGAAGTATTTGAGACCGGCCTCCTCCGAGTCGGCGCGCGGGCGGGCGAAGGCGGCCAGCACATAGAGTGGGATGGAGAGCAGTTCCAGCGCCAGGAAGATGACAATCAGGTCGGCGGCCTGCGCCATCAACATCATACCGGAAATGCTGAAAAGCATCAGGACATAATACTCGCCGCGTTCGAGGTCCATGCGCTTGAGGTAACCGTAGGCGATGGCGATGCCAAGCAGACCCGTTGCCAGAAATAGGATGTTGAGGAAGGTCGAGAAGCCGTCCAGCACGACCATGCCGCCGAAGCCGGAGGTGGTGCGGCCGGCTTGGGCGAGAGTCAGGCCGAGGGTCAGCGCCAGCCCGACGGCGGCCAGCAGCGCCGTGAGGCCTTTGCGTCCTTTGGGGATGAACAAATCCACCAGCAGGAGGATACAGGCCCAGCCGGTCAGGACGGCGAGGGGGAGGAGGGAGAGAAGATCGGACAAACTCATAGAGCAGGCTCCCAAATATTTCAGCCTAATTTGCCTGTTGCAGCCGTTCAGCCAGCCACAGGTTGACCAGTGTTTCAGAAGAGATGCCGCGCTGATGAGCCTGAGTCTCTATCCTTCCGAACACTCCAGGGTCAAGTGTCACACGGCGGCGGCGACTGGCCCGGACTTCAAACTCAACCTCGTGGATCTGATCCGCATAGTCGGCCAGGCTGTGTGTGTCCCAAAACTCAGCAATGTCCTCCAGCGTCCGTGCCTTGGAGATACTTGTGACACGCGCTTCACTACTTTTGTCCATAGCGTTTCCGTTCCTTTTTGTCCATATCACGCGCGCTCAGAATCAGCGCAGTGTGATTGGGCTTGTGAATGAAGAACACAATCAGATACCGGCCAGCATCAGTCTGCCCACTGGTCGAATACACATCTTCGTTCGGTCTGTTTCCTGATTCGATAAAGTAAAAGCGTGGGCTGTTGAAGAACACTTCCTCGACTTCATCCTGATATACGTGGTGCTTGACTTCCAATTTTTCCAGAATGTCGTGCAGCCAGATAAAGTCGTCAATATACATCGGTGATGCTCCGTCAGATACTCAGCCAGGCGTAAAAACTATCTGTTGATCACCAATTCCTGGCCTATTGTAACACTCCTAGAAGTTTCTCCACCGCCGGGGCCATCAGATCAAAGAATGGCTTGGGGTAGAGGCCAATCCAGAAGATGAAGATCAATATCGGGACGAGGGTCGCGATTTCGCGCCAGTTGAGGTCCTTGAGTTTCTTGTTTTCTTCTTTATCCAGCGGGCCGAGAAACATCTTCTGGAACATGTACAGGATGTAGATGGCGGCCATGATGACGCCCAGCGCGGCCAGGCCGGCGTACCAGGGCGTCCCGATGGCCGTCGAGCCGAACGCGCCGAGCAGGATGACGAACTCGCCGACGAACCCGTTCAGGCCGGGCAGTCCCATCGAAGACAGGGCGACGATAAGGGTCAACGCGCCGTAGACGGGCATCACCTTCCACAGGCCGCCGAAGGCTTCCACCTCACGCGTGTGGCGGCGTTCGTAAATCATGCCGACCAGGAGGAACAATGCGCCGGTGCTCAGGCCGTGGTTGATCATCTGCAAGATGCTGCCCTGAATGCCCAGCGGATTGAGGGCGAACAGGCCGAGCATAACGAAACCCAGGTGGCTGACCGAGGAGTAAGCGACCAGTTTCTTGACATCCTTCTGCGCATACGAGACCGCCGCGCCGTAGAGGATACCGATGACGGCCAGCAGCGCCATCCACGGGGCGGCTTGCACTGCCGCCTGCGGGAACATCGGCAGGTTGAAACGCAGGAAGCCGTAAGTGCCCATTTTTAGCAGGACACCGGCCAGGATGACCGAACCGGCGGTCGGCGCCTCGACGTGGGCGTCGGGAAGCCAGGAGTGCAGCGGCCACATCGGGACTTTGATGGCGAAGGCCGCGGCGAAGGCCAGGAAGAGCCAGAGTTGGGTGTCCGCTGGGATGCCCCCCTTGGCGATCAGTTCCGGCACGCTGAACGTCTCCTGGTAAATCCCCAGCCACAGGATGGCCAAGAGCATCAAAATCGAACCGGCCATGGTGTAC
This sequence comes from Chloroflexota bacterium, assembly GCA_043823965.1. Classification (GTDB taxonomy): domain Bacteria; phylum Chloroflexota; class Anaerolineae; order Anaerolineales; family Villigracilaceae; genus CG2-30-58-95. Next base: position 1,051 of record JBDRTP010000163.1, on the reverse strand, counting down.
AGGAAGAACTTGATCGCGGCGTAGATGCGGCGCGGGCCGCCCCAGACGCCGATCAGGAAATACATCGGCACGAGGGTGAATTCCCAGAAGATGTAGAACAGGAACAGATCCTGCGCCATGAAAACGCCCAACATGCCCACTTCGAGCAACAGGAAAAAGACCATGAAGTCTTTGACGCGCTCCTCGACCGCCGTCCATGTGGAGAGGATGGAGATGGGGGTCAGAAAGGTGGTCAGCAGGACGAGCAGAATGCTCAGGCCGTCCGCGCCCATGGCGTAGGTGATGTTCCAGCCGGCGACCTGGATCCAGGGCAGGCTGATGGTCAGGTGCAGCGCGCCGGCGTCCAAAGCCTCGGCCTGGCGGAACAGCGTCAGCATCCAGATGGACAGGCCGAAGGTGGCGAGCGAGGCGGCGAGCGCCGTCCAGCGCAGCAGGTTCTTCTTCCCGGAGGGCATGAAGAGCAACAACAGCACACCCACCAGTGGGAAGAAGGTCACAAGGTTCAGAGGATTGGTGATAAAGTCCATGTTTGCTCCTCGGTCACGTCGAACGTCGAAAGTCAAAAGTCGGACGTTAGACGTTAGACTTTTGACATTATTTGATCAATAGATAGCCTACAATCACAACCACACCGAACAGCACCGCCAGCGCATACGAGCGCACAAAGCCGTTCTGCAGGCGGCGCAGACTGGCCGAGGCCTGCTTGGTCAGTTCGCCCAGGCCGTTGAAGAAGGCGTCAATGCCGCGCGTGTCAATCACCTTATCCAGGGCGATGCGGCTCAGCCAGTTGTACGTGCCGGCCAGCACCTTGTCGTGGAACCAGTCGTGCCAGAAGCGCCCGTCAATCACATCCGCCAGGAAGCGCGAGATGTCCACGTAACGGTTCACGAAGGCGGCCCAGTAGATCTCATCCACGAACCACTTGCGCTCCATGCCGGTGAAGATCGGACCGAGCATCTTTTTCAGCGGGTCTTTCTGAGCGGCGGCGAGCGGCTTGCGCCCGTACAGCAGCCAGGAGAGATAGATGGCGACCAGCGCCAGGACTGTGGAG
>JBDRTP010000162.1:0-9222 GCA_043823965.1 Chloroflexota bacterium | reverse complement strand
GGATTTTGTCACGGATGCCGTTTGGTTGGATGAGTGTCCACGCGGGAGGGATGATGATCAATGGCACGGGGTAATTTGCGGTCCAGGTGGCTGCCAACGGATTTTGTCACGGATGCCGTTTGGTTGGATGAGTGTCCACGCGGGAGGGATGATGATCAATGGCACGGGGTAATTTGCGGTCCAGGTGGCTGCCAACGGATTGGTAACGGATACGGTTTGGTTCGGTGAGTGTCCACGCGATGGGAAATGTTATCTTATAATAGCCAGGCAACGATTAGAGAGATCGCCGCATCTTCTGAAAAAGGAAATCCCCCAATGCGCACCCTTCACCTCAGCTCACACACCCACTGGGACCGCGAATGGTACCTCACCTTCCAGCAGTTCCGCCTGAAACTCGTCCACCTGATTGACGGCTTGCTTGACATTCTTGAGCACGACAAGAATTACAGGCACTTCATGCTCGACGGGCAGACCATCGTCCTCGACGATTACCTGGCCATCCGCCCGGAGCGCGAGGCCGATTTGCGCAAGTACGTCCGCAATGGTCGCCTGCTCATCGGCCCCTGGTACATCCTGCCGGATGAGTTCCTCGTCAGCCCGGAGGCCACCATCCGCAACCTGCTGGAGGGAGATCGCACCTGCCGCAAATACGGCCCCAAGATGATGGTCGGCTACATCCCCGACCCGTTCGGCCACATCGGGCAGATGCCGCAGATTTTGCGCGGCTTCGGCATCGAAACCGCCTGCGTCCAGCGCGGACTGGCCGACGAACCCTGCGAATTTTGGTGGGAAGCGCCGGACGGTTCGCGCGTCTTCATGGCTTATTTGCGGGATAGCTACGGAAACGCTGCCAGCCTCCCCACCTCTGACCCTGAACGCTTCATTACCGAAGTCAAACGCCTGCGCGGCAGGCAATTGGTCGGATTCAAGTTCCGCCGCCAACATCCGCTTGGCCCGTTCATTACCGATTTCTATTGCGCGGAAAAACGTTTGGTTGTCGAGATTGATGGCGATATTCACGATTTACAGAAAGCCGAAGACGAACAGCGCACGCGCCAAACAGAACACTCGCCTACGCCGAATACGGCGACACTCCTTCGACTGCGGCCTCCGTACTCCGCTCGGGAGGCACGCCGCTTTTCTTCTTTCACGGCATCCCCGGCTCACAGATTTTCCGCCCGCCCGATGAGATCACCGCCAAAATGGACGTGCGGCTCATCTGCGTGGACCGCCCCGACTACGGCCTCTCGGATTTCCAGCCCGGCCGCCGCATCACGGACTGGTCCTGCGATGTGGCGCAGCTGGCTGATGCGTTGGGAATCGAAAAATTTGCTGTAGCCGGTCATTCCGGAGGTTGGCCGTATGTCTCCGCCTGTGCCTGCAAACTGCCGGGGCGGGTCACCGCCGCAGCCATTCTATGCGGTGTCGGCCCGCTGGATGCACCGGCCGCGATCAAAGGCATGTGGGGGCTCAACCGATTCGGTCTGGTTGTGGGGCGCTACATTCCCTGGCCGCTCTGGCGGCTGCTGATCTGGCTTTTCTATCACGAAGGTCAAGATGATCCCATAGCCCTCATGGAGCGCGATGCCGAATCCCGCCCGCGCGCCGACTCCGGATTATGGGAAAATCCTGCCATCCGCGAGGTCTGCTATGCCAGCACGCGCGAGGCTCTCCGCCAGGGTACGCGCGGCCACGCTTGGGAGACGCGCCTTCTCACTCGTCCCTGGGGCTTCAGCCTGGAGGATATCCGCGTCCCGGTCTTTCTCTGGCACGGCACGGATGACAACCTGACCACCATCCACATGGCGCGCTATGTTGCTGGTAAAATCCCCCATTGCTATGCCACTTTTTACGAAGGCGAGGGGCATCTGTTGTTGTTCAACCATTGGGAAGAGATACTTGCAGAGACGCTGCAAGAAAGTTGAAAACCACATCTTCATCAACCGCAAAGCGTGCTACAAACCGATCGAGTACCCCTCTCCTTCCGGGAAAGGGGCCAGGGGTGAGGTTCAAAACGAGGGCTTTGACGTTTGGATTGACGTCCGCCAAGTGGGAGTGTTGTATAATTCGATATGTCGTTTATAGTAGAGGTTGATCATGTTAGCACAAACCGCACTTAAATATGAAATTGAAGTAACCGAAAATGGACAGGTTGAACTGACTCTCCCATTTCCTCCAGGCGCACATGTGACTGTTTTCGTCGTGGAAACAGGGGATTCTTTCAGCGATTTGATGACGGCGGCGGAAAGCAGTCTTGCATTCTGGGATAATCCTTTGGACGATGAGGACTGGAACAATGCCTGAACAGGGGGATATTCTGCGCGGACACCTTTATTGACAGCGCCGCGCATGAGATCCGTCAGTTTTTGGGAGAGTATAATCAAAGCATGTCACCAACTATTCACCGCCGGAAATCGTATCGCTTTTACTTCAACAGCAATGAAGAGACTCGTATGCACATTCATATCGCGGCGCAAAGCGGCAAAGCCAAATTCTGGCTGGAACCAATCATTGCCCTGGCAGATTATCGCGGATTCAAGGCGCATGAATTGAACGAGATCGAGCAATTGGTTGAAGAGAACCAGGAGAAATTTATCAATGAATGGCGCAAACATTTCCCAAAGTGACGTAGAGACCAAAAGCCAAATTACAAGCGTTGAAAAAGACGGCTTCTGGCTATTGACCGACGATGGCGAGTTCTTTGTCGCGTTCGATCAATATCCCGCGTTCCAAAAAGCAACCGTTGAACAGATTTTTAATTTCCGTGAACACTTCGGGGACTTTTACTGGGAGGAACTTGACATTGATATTGAACTCGATGCGCTGAAACACCCTGAACAATATCCATTGAAGTTTGAATAATCGCGATCGAGTTCCCTCTCCCTTTTTGGGAGCCCACAGGGTGCTTCGCGAAGGAGTAGGGTGAGGGCATGAACCGTGACCGACAGCGCCGCGCATGAGACACTTCGACAAGCTCAGTGCATCGCCCGTCAGGCTTTTGAAGGGGACGAGGGCTTTGACGTTTGGATTGACGTCCGCATTGATTACGGCACAAAATGAGTGTGTAAAATACAGGCAACTGCATCCGCCCAACAAACAGGAGGGTTATATGCCCAAAGTCGACAATGTAGGATTTGGAAAATTTACTGCTCACAAAATGGAGATACTCAGAAGTATCTTCGGTATGCACTTGGCTGTAACCCAGGCCGTTCTAAATAACCGACCAGCATACAGACAACTTTACAAATACATTGACGCTACCGCTGGCAAAGGATATGTACCTGAAAGTTTGATTCATGGAAGCCCCTTGGCGTTTCTCGACACCGTTCGATCCGAAAAATTCTACAAGCAATTTGAAGTTAATCTTGTAGAGCAAGAAGAAGCGAACTTTGTCGAACTTCAGAAAAATGTTTCTCTATATTGCCAGAACGATGGAATAGACCGCGATAGATTCGTAAAGTTTCACCTTGGCGGTTATGAAAATGTTTTTCCCGAAATTTTGAGAGGTGAAGATAACCGAGAGTTGGGTTTGGTTTTTATTGACCATTCGGGTGATTTACCGAATTTTGAAGCGATAAAAGTACTCAGTGGGCTTCGCCCTCGCATGGAAATTTTGTTGTACTTGTCAGCCAGAAATATAAAGCGACTTCACCATATTACGAATAAATCCTTGTTGGACTATATGCAGGAAATCAGCAAGAAATATTGGCTCATCAGAAAACCAGATAAGTTTGACAGACTTGAATGGACTTTTTTGTTGGGAAGTAATACCGACATATTCAAGGATTACAAGAAAATCGACTTCTTTAGGCTCGAATCGGATGAAGCCCAAAAGTTTTTCCCAAAACTAAACCTTACATCGAAAGAAAGAATGGCGAAACTCCAGCCGCGACTTTTTGATGATTAGAACGAAGGTGCTATAATTGGATTTGACGGTTATTTCTGGAGGAGAAATGGCTACCCAATCTCGGATAGAGTGGACAGAATCCACTTGGAATCCATTAACAGGCTGTACGAAGATCAGCCCTGGATGTAAGCATTGCTACGCGGAGCGTATGGCAAAGCGTCTCAAGGCAATGGGACAGCCAAACTACGTCAACGGTTTCAAGTTGACCATGCACGAGCATGTGCTTGAAAAGCCGCTGGAATGGAAAACCCCGCAGGTGATCTTCGTCAATTCAATGAGCGATTTGTTCCACAAGGATGTGCCTTTGGAATTCATTCAACGCGTCTTTGACGTGATGAAGCGCGCTCACTGGCATCAATTTCAGGTGTTGACGAAACGCTCCGAAAGATTGGCTGAACTTAGTCCACATTTGGAATGGACAGATAATATCTGGATGGGCGTCAGCATCGAAACCAAAGACTACATTTATCGAATTGACGATTTACGTAAAACAGGCGCAAAGATAAAGTTTTTGTCTGTCGAGCCGCTTCTTGGGCCTTTACCAAAGATGAATCTCAAAGGAATTAATTGGGTTATTGTTGGCGGCGAGTCTGGGCCTGGGGCGCGTCCGTTGGAAAGAGAATGGGTTACAGGCGTTCGTGACCAATGTCTGAAAGCCAAAGTGCCTTTCTTCTTCAAGCAATGGGGCGGCGTGCAAAAGAAGAAAGCAGGCAGAACACTTGAAGGTCGAACCTGGGACGAAATGCCTGTGAATATCAATTTGGTGAAAGCGTAAATTAAACGGGCGGCGAAGAGCCGCCTGTTTTGCCGAAGGCCTACTCGGCAAAATTCATTCGACTATAATTGCGGTATTGGAGAATACTTATGAAGTTACCCCTTAACCCATCGCTCACAAGTTAAGCACATTAACAACCTGTCAAGGTAGATTTTAGCGGATTCTGGTAAACTTGGTTGCATGAGCGAAGAAAAGCAACCCCGAAAAGCCAGCAGCGTGCGGCACACGCGTGCCATCCAGCGCGATCATACCAAGCATTCTATCACTACGCCAACCGCCAAACAAATTCAGGAACGTCTCACGGAGATCGTTCATCCTGCGACGTTAGCGCAAGCGAACTACTTCCACAGCCTGGGACTGCGGGAGCGGTCGTTAGGGCTGGTGGTGATGGTCGCCTTTGTGTTGGAAATGATCTGGAGGCAGATCAGCGGCGTGAATGAGATGGTGCGGCTGATCCAAACCGAAGTAGTGTTGTGGGCTTCGCCCCGAAAAGTCAGCCAGCAAGCCCTTTCGCAACGCTTGACGAGCCTGCCCTCCCATCTATTTCCGAACATCCTTCTGTCCATCTTGCCGCTCCTGCAGAAACGCTGGGCGGAACGAAAGCGACCTTTGCCGCCAGAAATTGCCTGGGCACAGGAGCGTTATAGTGAAGTGCAGACCGTGGATGGATCGACGCTGGATGCGCTCATTCGCAAAATCGGACTGCTCAAAGACCTGCCGCAGAACCCATTAGCGGGACGGATCACAGGCTTGCTGAACCTGTGTTCCCGGCTTCCGTCCCAGATTTGGTACGAATCTGACCCAAAAGCCCACGATCAACGCTTCTGGCCGCAGATTTTAGCAGTTTTGAAGGCCAATTCGTTGCTCATTTTCGATATGGGCTACATCAATTTCGAGATTTTCGCCCAGTTGACACTGGTGCAGGTCAAGTTCATCACCAGGGCAAAAAGCAATCTCGCCTATGCATTTGAACGTGCGCTCATCAAAACAGCAACGGTGCGCGATTCTTTGGTTTGGATTGGGCCAGAAGATAGCCGCCAGTTAGTGCGTCTGGTCGAAGTGTTGTATCGCGGCACATGGTATCGTTATTTGAGCAATGAGTTGGATGCCGAGCGTCTGCCTGCCGCCTATCTGGTTGCCTTGTATTGGCAACGCTGGCGCATTGAAGATGCGTATGCTATCGTCAAGCGTCTGTTGGGTCTCGCTTACTTTTGGTGCGGCGCTCAGAATGCGGTTGAGATCCAAGTCTGGGCGACCTGGTTGCTCTATGCTGTTTTGGTGGATCTCACCAACAGTGTCGCCGAAGCGCTCAATCAGCCCTTTGCGGCAATCTCCATGGAAATGGTGTATCGCAGCCTTTATTTCTTTACGCAGGCTCACCAGCGCGGCCAGGCGAATGATGTCGTCACCTACCTGGCCGCCAACACCAAATTGCTCGGTATCGTCAAACGTAAACGCAAATCCGCACATCCTTCACCGCTGGAACTGATTCCCATCTTGACAGAAACCGAACTACCTTAACTTGTGACCGATGACTTTACCCCATAACCCGACGTGTATGAATCAGATTACAAGCTCAAAGTGCTGCTTATTCGCATCCGATGTAGACGACACACTGTTAGGAGATGACAATGCACTGGCCAAATTGGCGGACGCCTTAGAGGCAGTACGAGAACGGCTCGTCGTTGCATATAACTCTAGTCGCCCATGCGCCAGCCTGAGAAAATCAGTGGCGGAACAAGATAATCTACCACAACCAGACTACCTGATCGGTGCGCTCGGTACCGAGATCCAGCACTTCGTATCTGGACAAACAATCAGCGTGTATAGCCGCCGCGTGGCAGCCGACTGGCAGCGAGATAAGATTGCTGCAGTTATGCACAGTCTGGGTTTTGCAGCCCACAAAGATGAATATCAGACGCCACTCAAGGCCAGCTATCATGTGCCGGGAAATGCGCAATATCGACATGTGCTTGAGCAACTGGAAAAAAATGGAATAAAGGCTAAGGTCATTTACTCCAACAACAAAAACCTGGATATTATTCCGGTTGGTGCTGATAAAGGAAAGGCGGTTGACTTCCTACGCAGGATGCTTGGTTTCAATGTAGAACAGGTTGTCGTAGCAGGTGACTCGGCCAACGACCGCGAGGTATTCCTTTATGCATTCAAAGGCATTGTCGTGGCGAACGCAGATGCACACCTGAAGGCGCTTTCCGGACCCCATATCTCTCACGCTCAGGCATGTTACGCAGCCGGCGTTCTGGAGGGACTGGAGCATTGGGGTGTAGTGCGCCTATAGACTTGTAGTATCAATGAAGTAGCGAATTGGAGGTAGGTAAACATGGCACGCAAGAAGCAGTTTGTCGGATCAATCTTGATGTTATCCTTACACGGTTGCGTGGCAGCCGAACCGGAATTGGGCAAACCAGATACCGGCGGTCAAGTTATTTTTGTGCTTGAGTTGGCTAAACGGTTCAGCCGGTTGGGATACCGGGTGGATGTCGTCACTCGACGCTTTGAGAGACAGCCGCAATTCGATAAGATCAACGAAGGCCTGCGTATATGGCGCGTCCCCTTCGGCGGCAACCGATTCATCCGCAAAGAGGACATGCATGACCATCTGAGCGATTTCATCACCAATTTCCTCGCCGCCGTCCGCAGTCGTCAAATCCAATACGATGTCGTCAACTCTCACTATTGGGACGCGGGCTGGGCCGGTCAGAAGATCGCAGAGGAACTGCGCATTCCCCATATTCATACACCCCACTCGCTGGGCTGGTGGAAGCGACATGAGATGGACGGTGACCCGGATGAACTCGAAAAGACCTATCGTTTTGAAGAGCGCATCCGGCGGGAGTTTCTGATCTATCGCAGTTGCGATCACATTATCGCCACAACTGAGGAGCAGTTGGAGATGCTACAGTCACAATATAATTTGACTGAACGGCATATCACAGTTATCCCTCCCGGCGTTGACGAAAACCGCTTTACGCCAGTGCTCAGCCTGGTGCGGCAGAAACTTCGAGAGCGCTTGGGGATGACGACGCCCACGATTTATGCTGTGGGTCGTATGGCAACCAATAAAGGCTACGATCTGCTCATTCAGGCTTTACCAACCGTTCATAGGCTAGTGCCTCAGGCGCAACTGTTATTGGCTGCGGGAGGCGAGGATTCACAGCGCGACAAGGAAAAAGAAGCAGAGCTGCGAAGCATTGCAAAGCAAGCTGGCGTGTTCGACAAAATCAAGTGGGCGCAGTATATCCCTGACGATGAAATGCCCAACTATTATCGTGCTGCCGACGTTTTTGCACTCTCTTCCCGTTATGAGCCATTTGGCATGACGGCGATTGAAGCGATGGCGTGTGGCACGCCGACCGTCATTACTGTCCACGGCGGTCTACATGAGTTGATTGACTTTGGCACCCAGGCGCTTTTCGCCGACCCAACCTGCCCGGAGGAGTACGGCACAATCCTGGCTTTCCCACTACGCTATCCCCGCCTGGCTGAAGAACTTTCTATGGAAGGTTCACGTTTTGCCCGGCGTACCTTCGGCTGGACGGGCATCGCGAAGCGCACGCTCACCGTGTTCGATCAGTTCAAGGGTAAGTATGTCGAACCAGAACTAGAAATATGATGACCTTACTCTCGAATCTAAAATGAACATTTATCGTGATCACCGTCTTGTTTTTTGCCGGTACCGTTACTGCGGGCGGTCTGTTGAGCATCAACAAACCCATGCCGGCAGCTATCTCGATGATGCATAAGCTGTTCCCGTATTTGACCACTCTCTCCACCGCCGTAACCCTATACCTTTTGCTAAACCACGAGCAACAATAGATCAGAAGCTTAGAGCGGCCGACCATCGGTTGTACCTGATCGCCTTCGTTGTGACCAGAAAGGATGATTGATGGAGTACTACAAAACGTAGGCCCTGTGGTGTTCAGGTGTCCCTACCCAGGCGTGCATCTCCGGTAACGGACTTGTGCGAAGCCCTGGGGACAAAGGCCATAACCTGCCAGCCTCACGGTGGGAGCGGCCCAGAGAAGGGTTAGAAGGCTTCGGCAAGCTCAGCCGAACGGTTGAACAGATGTGAAGGGTCGTACACCTTGTGAGTCGGAGACGGCGCAAGAGGCTGGTCGTGAAGAACACGATAAACGCCGTAGCCAAAATGGCACTGTGGGATTTGCGGTCAGGCGGCTGTCAATGGATTTTGTCACGGATGCCGTTGGGTTGGATGAGAGTCCACGCGGGAGGGAGGATGAGGAAAAGGATGAATTCAGAAGGATGAAGGAGCAATGGCATGGGGGATGTGCGGTCAGGCGGCTGTCAACGGGGTTTGTAACGGATGCCATTTGGTTGGGCGAGTGTCCACGCGGGTGGGATGAGAGGAAAGGATGAATTCAGAAGGATGAAGGATGAATGGCATGGGGGATTTGCGGTCAGGCGGCTGTCAACGGGGTTTGTAACGGATGCCATTTGGTTGGGCGAGTGTCCACGCGGGTGGGATGAGAGGAAAGGATGAATTCAGAAGGATGAAGGA
>JBDRTP010000161.1:0-5782 GCA_043823965.1 Chloroflexota bacterium | reverse complement strand
AAATATCGCACGACTTACATGATAGAGACCTCCGAGGTCTTCGCGAAGCACCCCCGAAGGGGGCGAGACCTCGGAGGTCTGAGCGCCTTGATCATGCTGGACGAAATGCATTATGGGAACTACGTCGAGATCGAGGGGCAGGATGCGGCTTCGATCCACGCCGCCGCGGACCGTCTCGGCCTGAAATGGGAGGCGGCCATCGCTGAAAGTTATCTGGCGCTGTTCGAGCGGCTCTGCAAAACGCGCGGCTTTACCTTTGACGAGGTGAGTTTTGCCAACTTTACGCAGCTCAGCATCACGGCAACCGAGCTGGGCGTTTGCCCGGCAGATTCATAGCATCGAATTGCACGAATGGCCGCGAATTTTCCACAGATTCGCCAAAAACATTCGGGTAATTCGCGCCATTCGATGCAAACCTCCCGCTTGACAGAACCGCAAATAACACTGTGGAAGGAATAGACCATGTTAGCGACCAAGTTCCAACAAATCACAATCGCCTGGCCATCACTGTCAGGCGTGCTGCACGTTCCCCATACAAAAAAGGAATATGAGGAGACGGTCATTTTTCTGGATGGTTTGATTGACCGTGTTGGTGAAGATGAGAGCCACCCGTTGGCATCGCTCATGGAAGTCCTGGGGGTATTGATCGAGAAATACGAAGATGATCATATCCCAGAGATTGCGGAAATCTAATTTTCCACCCAGTAGGCCTTTGACGACCAGCCCCGCGTTGGTCGTTTCTCTTTTTTCCCGCTTGACATTCCCTGCAAGCGCACTATACTAAAGTTATCCACCATCCAAAAAACGCCCGCTATAATCGAAGGGAGAGTCAGCCATGAAAGAATTCCCAAGCCTCGAACAAATCAAAGCCCACGTCCCAGAGATGCGCACGCCGCTGGGACGCCTGCTCATCGGCCTGTACGTACTGGGCAGTTTCGCGCTGGTCACGCTTATTTTCGTCGTCCTCGACAGCCGCTGGCCGCAGTGGACGCTGGTCTCGCAGTTCGCCGTCCTCATCGTGGGATTCATCTGGCTGGCGCGCTTCATCACGCGTCGCGCAGCCTTCAAGCAAAGGTGGGGCGAACTGGCTTACCGGAACGCATTCGCCATCCACGGCGTGCCGGGTTTGGCGTTGATCTTGTCCGCCGTCATTCACATCGCCTACATGCCCGGCCCGGCCATCCCGCTCGACTGGTGGTCGCCCGGCGTGGTGACGCTCGGCTGGTTTTTTTGCGTCGTCGGCTTTGTCCTCTGGGCGCGCGCCATCTTCGCTTTCGGCTTCGACAATCTCGCCCTGCTCTACGTTTACTATCCCGCGGATGGCCGGCTGGTGGATACGGCCATTTATGGCATCCTGCGCCATCCAACCTATGCGGCGGTCATCCGCTTCGGGCTGGGGATGGCGCTGCTCAACGGCAACTGGTTCGCGCTGGCTTTCGGCCTGTTCATGCCATTCGGTATGACCCTCTGGCTGCGGCTGGTCGAGGAAAAGGAACTCATCGAGCGCTTCGGCGCGGGCTACACGGACTACCGCAAGCGCGTCCCGGCCTTCTGGCCGCGCCCGCGCGACTACGGGAAGTTTTGGCGATTTTTGATCACGGGCAGGTAGGGCGGGTATCCCTACCCGCCAACAATCGCAGCGGTGGATGATAAAATCCGCCCTGTGCTATACTCGAAACGAGCAGAAAGAAGGCGAGCATGGTTTACCAGATCAAACAACGTGAACTTCCGAAAAAGTTGTGGAATTTAATTGACATGGCCTTACGCGGCGAACCGGTGTTTATCGAACGCGACGATAAGGCTGTGGTGCAGTTGGTTCCGCTCAAACAGATGCTCCGTTCGCGCAAAGCGGGAAGCGCAAAAGGCATGATCCAAATGGCAGACGACTTCGACGCGCCGCTTGGTGATTTTGCAGAATATATGCCATGAATATCCTGCTGGACACCCACGCTTTTCTCTGGTTCGTGGATGACGATCCACGTCTGAGTCAACCTGCGCAAGCTTTGATCGAAGCAGAAGAATCACAGCCATTCTTGAGCGCCGCAAGTCTTTGGGAGATTGCCATAAAAATAAGTTTGGGGAAATTGATCTTGAAACAGCCCTATGATATCTTTATCCCCCATCAATTGGCGCTGAATGGAATCGGTATCTTGAACATTACTGTTGAGCATGCTGCCGCGATTGCAATTCTTCCATTTCACCATCGCGACCCCTTCGACCGTATGCTTGCAGTTCAAGCAAAGATCGAAAAGATGATTCTTGTCAGCGCAGATCCGATATTTGACGCATACGAGATTAAGCTCGTGTGGTAATCAAATACCAGGTAGGGCGGGCATCTTTGCCCGCCCCCCGGTCACCAATCGCGGCACGGATATAGAAATCCGCCCTACACGGAGAAAATATGACCACCATTCTCATCCTCGGCGGATATGGCTACACCGGCCGCCTGCTCGCCCGCCATTTGCTCGAACAATCGAAAGCGCAAATCATCCTGGCGGGGCGCAGTCTGGAAAAAGCGCAGACGCTCGCCGACCAACTCAATACCGACTTCAAGGGCAAGCGTGTGACAGCCGTCCGTGTCGATGCGGCGGACGCGACCTCCCTGAAGTCAGCGCTACGCGGCGTGGACCTGCTGCTGGTCGCCGCGCCCCTCACCTCCGCCCCTCCCGAGACCGTCATCCGCACCGCGCTGGAAGCGGGTGTGGATTACCTCGACGTGCAACTGGGCGCACAGAAATTTGCACTATTGCAATCGCTGGCCGAAGAAATCAAACGCAAAAAACTGTGTTTCATCACCGAGGCCGGATTCCATCCCGGCCTGGGCGCGGCGCTGGTGCGCTACGCGGCGGCACTATTGGATGCCATCGAACGCGCGGTGGTCGTCGGTTACCTCAACCTGGGCAAGACCTTCCCGCCTTACACCGAATCGGTCAACGAATTGATCGAACTCTTCAAGGATTATCAGGCGCAGGTCTATAAAAACGGCGCGTGGACGAAACCCGGTTCGTATGACATGCGCAAGATTGACCTCGGCGGCGATATTGGCCGCAAACTGTGCTACTCGATGTTCTTCGAGGAACTGCGCCCACTGCCGGAACTGTACCCCTCGCTCAAAGAAGTCGGCTTTTACATGTCGGAATCACACTGGATGACCGACTTCGTGATCATGCCGCTGGTCTGGCTGATTATCAAGATCGCACCGCGCAGCCCGCGTCCGTCCGGCAAACTTTTGTGGTGGAGCATGGGAAAGTTCCACAAGCCGCCTTACCGGGTGGAACTACAGGTGCAGGCCTCCGGCCTGAAAAACGGGAAACCGGCCCGCGTCCAGGCCAGCGTTTCGCATCCCGATGGCTACGAGTTGACCGCCGTTCCGGTGGTCACATTGCTGTTACAATACCTGGAAGGTTCCGCCAAACGCCCCGGCCTGTGGATGATGGGACACCTGGCCGAGCCGGCGCGCTTGATGAAAGATATGGAAAGGATGGGGGTGAAAGTGTCAACAGTCGTCGAGTAAGGAGGTCCGAACTATGCCGAAGAGCCCATTCCCCCCGTGCGCCAGAAGGTGACCGAAATCGTCATCAGCAGCGGCTTGGACGACAAAAAAGTCATCGCCGACGCGGTGCGATCATTGCTATACAACGAGACCAAACGCAGGCCGATGGTGTTCGTGACGTTGAGCAGGGCGTGATCGGCATTACGTTTTTTCAGGCAGTTGCAATACCGGATATGGTAAGCGCAGAAGCGTGACTGTCCCAACAAGAGATGCGACGCGCTACGCTCCAACCGCCCCTATCGCGAAGCCTGGCCAGTGGAGAAGGTACGCGAATCCATCCGTTCGCAGGCCGGGAAGCACTTTGACCCGCGGGTGGTGGATGTGTTCCTGCACACCATAGAGGAGTAACACTTGAAACTCAGCCTTTTAGCTCGCTTCACGCTGCTCAGCGTATTCATCACTCTGGCCATTGCCGTCGGCCTGGCCTGGGGCCTCCAGCAACAACTGGAACACAATCTCCTCTTACAAGAAGCCGAGAGCGCTGCCGAACAGGTTGACAAAATTATTACCCCAAACCTGACCCTGAGTGACCTGAGTGGGCCGCTAGACCCACTGCGCTACGCCCAAATTGACGCGCTGATCCGGCAGAACGTCCTCGGCGGACACATCGTGCGGGTGAAGATCTGGAGCCGCGACGGAACGCTGCTTTATTCCGACGAAACTGCTTTGGTGGGAAAACGCTTCCCTCTGGGAGAACACATCCAGGAAGCTCTGGCCGGGGAGATTGGCATGGAAATCTCCTCTTTACAGAAGGAAGAGAACATCGGTGAGCGTGGCCGCTACGGCCGCCTGATCGAGGTGTATGTTCCTTTGCGGCCCGAGGGTTCATCTGAGGTCGCCGGTGCATTTGAAATCTACCACGATCTCACCGTGATCGAACCCCATATCGATGCCTCCCGGCGCTTTGTGTGGACCGGTGTCGGCCTTGGGTTCTTGATTCTCTATGGCTCGCTGTTCACTCTGGTGCGCAACGCTTCGCGCGAACTGATCCAACGCAACGCCGAGAACATCCGGCTGCTCGACGAAATGCGCCTGTACAAAGACGCGTTCGAGAGCACGGCAGACGCCGTGGCGATCACCGATCTGGAGAGCCACATCCTGGACGTCAACCCGGCCTTTGAACGGGTCACCGGCTACAGCCGCGCGGAGGCCCTTGGCCAGAAACCCAGCCTGATCAAGTCGCAGCACAGCACCCTGGAGTTCTACCGGGCGATGTGGGATCGCATTCTCACGCAGGGGTACTGGGCCGGGGAGATCGTCAACCGGCGCAAGAACGGCGAGGAGTGGGACTCCTTCCTCACCATCTCCACCGTCAAAGACGAGCGCGACCAGCCGGTGGCCTACGTCGGCATCAACCGCGACATCACGGAAATGAAGAGCCTACGGCGGGAGCGGGAGTCGCTGCTGGAGGCCGAACACGAACAGCGCGTGCTGGCCGAAGCGTTGCGCGACACCGCCGCCGCGCTCAACAGCACCCTCAACGTTGATGAAACACTTGGCCGGATTCTCGACGACCTCGGGCGGGTCGTGCCCCACGACTCGGCCAACGTCATGCTGCTGGATGCAGAAGCCAGGACCGTCCACACTGCCCGGCGCCGGGGCCACACCGAGGGCATTTTGGACGACGCGGCCATAGCCGAACGCCTCTATTCGCTGGCCGAGATGCCGATCCTGCGCCGGATGGTAGAAACGAGACAGCCGGTTGGGCTGCCTGATGTGCGCGCCGACCCTGATTGGGTCGTTTTCTCGGAGTCGGCGTGGGCGCGCTCGTACCTGGCCACGCCCATCTGCCTCAAGGGTCAGGTGATCGGCTTCGTCAACCTCAACAGCGCCACCGCCGGGTATTTTACGCCCGGCCACGCCGAACGCCTGCTGGCCTTCGCCGACCAAGCCGGCGTAGCCATAGAGCGGGCGCGACTGTTCGACAATCTGCAACACTCCAACGTCGAACTGGCCCTGGCCTACGACGCCACCATCGAGGGCTGGTCGCGCGCTCTCGACCTGCGCGACGAAGAGACCGAGGGCCACACCCAGCGCGTCACCGAAATGACCCTGCAATTGGCGCGCGGCATGGGCATGAGCGAAGCCGAATTGGTGCATATTCGCCGTGGCTGCTTGCTGCACGATATCGGCAAAATGGGCGTTCCCGATAATATCCTGCGCAAGCCCGGCCCGCTGACCGATGAGGAATGGGTCATCATGCGCAAGCATCCCCAATATGCCTTTGAA
>JBDRTP010000160.1:0-2511 GCA_043823965.1 Chloroflexota bacterium | reverse complement strand
TGGCGAGCAAGTTGCTGATCACCCCAATCTTATCGCTGATCTTTGCGCCGCCCAAAATGGCGACAAAGGGTTTCGCCGGAGCGGCTATCGCCGCGCCGAGGTATTGTATCTCCTTCTCCATCAGGAAACCGGCCACAGCCGGCAGGAATTTCGCCACCCCTTCCGTAGAGGCATGCGCCCGGTGAGCGGAGCCAAAGGCATCATTGACGTAAATATCCGCTAATGCAGCCAACTGCCTGGCCATTTCAGGATTGTTCTTCTCTTCTTCCGGGTGGAAGCGGGTATTTTCAAGCAAGAGGATCTCGCCCGGCTCGAGCGCTTTGGCGGCCTTTTCAGCGACCGGCCCAATGCAATCTTCGGCAAAAGCCAGCGGCTTGCCGAGCAGCTTGCCCAGGTGAGTGGCAACCGGCCTGAGAGAATACCTGGCATCCGGCCCATACTTGGGACGTCCCAGGTGCGAGCACAGGATGAGCGCCGCGCCCTGCTCGAGCAGATATTCGAGCGTGGGCAGCGCGGCGCGGATGCGGGTATCGTCGCCTACAACGCCGTCTTTGATCGGGACATTGAAATCCACGCGCACGAGGACGCGCTTACCGGCAACATCAATATCCCGAATAGTTTTCTTATTGAACATGGGAGATTCTCCTATCTCTCAACATAAAACATAAAGCGCAAAACGTAAACACCGCCCGCACTTTACGTTTTTCGTTTTAGAGACTCTTTGCCAACATCGCCGTCAGATCCGCAAGACGGCAGGCGTAGCCCCATTCGTTATCGTACCAGGCCACCACTTTGACCATGTTGCCGATGACCAGCGTGTCCAACGAACTAAACACCGAGGAGTACTCGGTGCCGCGCAAGTCGGTGGAGACCAGCGGTTCGTCGGTCACGCTCAAAATGCCCCGCATGGAACCGTTGGCGTATTCGAGCATGGCGGCGCGGATGTTGTCCTTCGAGGCTTCTTTGTTCAGGACGGCCGTAAAGTCCACCACCGACACGGTCGGCGTGGGCACGCGGAAAGCCATACCGCCGAATTTACCCTTCAGTTCCGGAATGACCAGGCCAATGGCCCGGGCCGCGCCGGTTTCGGAGGGCACGATATTCTGGGCGGCGGCGCGCGCATCCCGCAAGTCTTTGGCGCCGAGGTCCTGCAACTTCTGCGAGTTGGTATACGCATGTACCGTGGTTAACATGCCCTTGTCAATGCCAAACTTGTCATTCAGCACTTTGGCCACCGGCGCCAGACCGTTGGTGGTGCAGGAAGCGTTTGAAATCACCTGATGTTTGGCCGGATCGTATTTGTCGTCATTTACACCGAGGACAATGGTGATGTCTTCATTTTTACCAGGCGCAGCAATAATGACCTTCTTCGCCCTGCCGGAGGAGATGTGGCCGCGCGACTTGGTCGCATCCGTGAACAGGCCCGTACATTCAAGGACAATGTCCACGCCCAGGTCAGCCCACTGAATGGCGTTCAGGTCTTTTTCGGCGCTGACCTTGATGGTCTTGCCATCCACCACCAGATTGCCATCCCTGACTGCCACGGAACCGGCATAAGCGCCGTAAATGGAATCGTACTTGAACAGGTGAGCATTGGTCGCGGCGTCGAACAAATCATTGATGGCGACCACTTCCACCTTGTCTGCGACACGCGCATGGATGGTACGAAGCGCCAAACGGCCAATCCGGCCGAAGCCATTGATACCAACTCGTACTGTCATGGCAAACCTCCTGATTGAAAAATGTGAATGTTACTTCCCGATAAATCGGGTGGATAATATTTTCCATCCCGCGCTTGCGTTGTAATTTCAGCAAATCTACTGAATTTCTTTATCCAGCGGACCAGTGCGCTCATAGAACAGGTCAATCAGAGTCTGCGCCAATTTGGATGCCTCGTGGTGCAATGGTCGCTCACGATCCAGCAAGTCCGCACAATAAACGCGCCCTTTACTCAGCAGCTCGTCGTCTAGCCTGACCCATTGTACACTATCTGGCAAATCCGCCTCATAGCTGGTATTACACACAATGATATCAATGACGTCCGAACCGATGAATTCTTCCAACGAACGGACGTGATCCCCGCAACTATAAGCCTGGGTCTCCCCGATCTGAGTAGCAACATTGCAGATGAAAATCTTTAATGCCCGGCTGGAACGGATGGCTGCCAATAAATCTGGAACCAGGACGTTCGGCAGGAGGCTGGTGTAGAGGCTCCCAGGGCCGATGGTGATCATATCCGCGGCCAGGATAGCCTGGATAACCGGTGGGAAGGCAGTCGCGTCGTTCGGCTCGAGCCAGACCCGGCGCACGCGCCCGCCAATCTTCGGTATCTTACTCTCACCTGCCACGCGCACCTCATTCGGCAGGTTCGGCAACTGAACGTCAGCCACAAGGTGGACATTATGCAGTGTCGCCGGGAGCACCCGTCCATGCACGGATAATACCCGGCCGGATTCGGAAATCGCGTCTTCGAAGCTGCCGGTGATATCCACCAGGGCTGAAATGAACAGG
>JBDRTP010000159.1:0-9310 GCA_043823965.1 Chloroflexota bacterium | reverse complement strand
AACCTTGGTCATGTTGGGACGATGTAATTCGTTCTGTAATTGCAAATTGTACGGGGGATCAGCAAAGATTAAGTCAATTGATTTTTCGGGCAATGAGTTCAATGTTTCGACGCAATCGCCTTTTAGGATTTGGTTAAGGGGCAACTCCATAAGTAACTCTCCAACCGAGTAGGTGCTGCGGATACCGCAATTATAGCCGAAAGAATTTTGCCGAGTAGGCCTTCGGCAAAACAGGCGGCTCTGCGCCGCCCGTTGAAGTTATGCTTTTGCCAGACTAATATCCATGCGCAGCACCTACTCGGCAGGCATTTCATCCCAGGTTCGGCCTTCAAGTACTCTGCCTGCTTTCTTCTTCTGTACGCCGCCCCATTGCTTGAAGAAGAAAGGCACTTTGGCTTTCAGACATTGGTCACGAACGCCTGTAACCCATTCTCTTTCCAACGGATGCGCTCCAGGCCCAGACTCGCCGCCAACAATGACCCAATTAATTCCTTTGAGATTCATTTTTGGCAAAGGCTCAAGAAGCGGCTCAACCGACAAAAATTTTATCTTTGCGCCAGTTTTGTGCGCAGCACCTACCCGGCGCAAATCATCAATTCGGTAAATGTAATCTTTGGTTTCAACACTGACACCCATCCAGATATTATCTGTCCATTCCAGGCAAGGACTGAGTTCAGCCAGGCGTTCAGAGCGTTTCGTCAAAACCTGGAAATGATGCCAGTGAGCGCGCTTCATCACATCAAAGACGCGTTGAATGAATTCCAACGGCACATCTTTGTGGAACAAATCGCTCATCGAATTGACGAAGATCACCTGCGGGGTTTTCCATTCCAACGGCTTTTCAAGCACATGCTCGTGCATGGTCAACTTGAAACCGTTGACGTAGTTCGGCTGTCCCATTGCCTCGAGTCGCTTCGCCATGCGCTCGGCGTAGCAATGCTTACAGCCAGGACTGATTTTTGTACAGCCAGTTAACGGATTCCAAGTGGATTCTGTCCACTCTATCCGAGATTGGGTAGCCATTTTCTCCTCGTTATATCTATCGCGTGTCGTAATCACTGCGGACGTCAATCCAAACGGCAAAGCCCTCGTCCCCTCCAAAAAACTGACAGGTTGACTGGCGCAGCCGTGTCGAAACCTGACGGGTCTCATGCGCGGCGTTGTCGGTCAAGGTTCATGCCCTCACCCTAACCCTTCGCGAAGCACCCCTGTGGGACTCCTAAAAAGGGAGAGGGGACTCGATCGCGATTATTCAAACTTCAATGGATATTGCTCAGGATGTTTCAGCGCATCGAGTTCGATGTCAATGTCAAGTTCCTCCCAGAAAAAATCCCCGAAGTGTTCACGGAAATTGAAAATCTGATCAACGGTCGCTTTTTGGAACGCGGGATATTGATCGAACGCGACAAAGAACTCGCCTTCATTGGTCAAAAGCCAAAAGCCATCTTTTTCAACGCTTGTAATCTGGCTTTTGGTTTCCAGGTCACTTTGGGAAATGTTTGCGCCACTCATTGATAAACTTCTCCTGATTCTCTTCAACCAACTGCTCGATCTCGTTCAATTCATGTGCCTTGAATCCGCGATAATCTGCCAGGGCAATGATTGGCTCCAGCCAGAATTTGGCTTTGCCGCTTTCTCCCGCACAATGAACGTGCATACGCGTCTCTTCGTTGCTGTTCAAGTAAAAACGATACGATTTCTGGCGGTGAATGGTCGGTGACATGCTTTGATTATACTCTCCCAAAAACCTGCCGAAGGTGTCTCATGCGCGGCGCTGTCGGTCAAGGTGTCCGCGCAGAATATCTCCCTGTTCAGGCATCGTTCCAGTCCTCATCATCCAAAGGATTGTTCCAAAAATCAAGACTGGTTTCCGCCGCCATCATTAAATCACTAAAAGATTCCCCCGCTTCCACGACAAAAACAGTCACGTGCGCGCCTGGAGGAAATGGAACATTTAATTCAACCAGCCCATTTTCGGTTACTTCCGCATCATATTTAAGAGCAGTTTGTGCTAACATGGTCAACCTCTACTATAAACGACATATCCAATTATACAACACCCCCGCCGTGTTTTCTTCGGACTGGCGCACTGTCGTCAAGCCAAACATCGAAGCCATCGTTTAGGAGGGCTTCTGTCCGTTTGTGGATGTAGGCTTTGTTCGTGTGGCTGTAGCTGATGAAGATGTGACTCATACCCTCACACTAGCTCTTCGCGAAGCACCCTGTGAGCCCCCGCGGGAGAGGAGAATCGTTACACTTGCCCGTAATCTTTCAGAATTCCAACAACTTGCTCTTTCAATACGGGCAAATCTTCCTGCGCGGTCAACCAGACTTTTTCAATGTCAACCCCGAAGTAATCGTGGATGAGTTTGTCGCGCATTCCTGCAACATCCTGCCAGGGAATTTCGGGATATGTTTTGCGAATATCTTTTGAAATATGTCGAACTGCTTCGCCAATGATTTCAATCTGTCGAATTGCCCCATCCTGGAGCAAGCGCGTGCCTTTGAATTGCTTCTCGTCCACACCTTGCAGGTATTCTTCGACCGTGTTTATCGCATCCAAAATGTGACGTAAGTAAACCAATTCATCGCGAGCCATAGACCACCTGCATTTCCTTCAAAACCCTCTCGCGCATGTACGGACTGATTGCGGCCTCTGTGAGCAAGTCCACTTTGCGGCCCAGGGCTTCGGTCAACTCGCGCTCCAGTCGCACCATTGACAGCAAACTTTTTCTTTTTGAGAAACGGACAATCAGGTCAATATCGCTTTTTTTCTTTGCTTCCCCGCGCGCCATCGAGCCGAAAATGCCAATCATAGAGACGTCATTTTGGCGGCAAACGTCAATGAGTCGAGGGACACTGAAAGGATACGCGGTAGCCATAATTGTTTATATTTTACTCGCGTTTATCTATCCAAACGTCAAAACTCTCGGCGGAGAAGGCTGGAAACTTTAGCATTCCTTCCCAATGATCTTGATCTCGTCCGGCTTGTTGGGGATCATGCACAGGAACTCGAAATCTTCCTCGCCAACATTCTGATACCAGTGCGGCACGCCCTCTGGGATGAAGACCACGTCCCCGGCCTTGACCGCGTATTCCTCGCCACCGATGCCGATGCGGGCATGGCCGCGCAGCACGTACTGTTCGTGCTCGACCGTATTGGTATGATTGGGCATCCCACCGCCGGGCTGCATGACGAAACGCCGCATGGCGAAGTTCGGCCCTTCCTGCGATGAAATGAGCACCTGGATGGTTGTTTTGTCCCCGGCCTTGACGACTTGCGCTTGGACATCGTTCGCGCTTTTGACGGGCATAGTCAATCCTCCTCGAAATTGGACACGGATACCCTTGCGGGCACAGGCGAGCGCATAGACACGCGGACAAATTAATCCTTTTCCGCGTCCTTCCGCGTTGTTCCGCGTCCCATAACCCTTACCGTTCCGGATTCCACTTCCCAGGTTTCGGCCTTCTCGACGAAGCCAGGCGAGAACAACTTCAAATCCGTCGTCGTCAGCAGTGCCTGCTCGATGTTCCCCAGACAGGCCAGCAAATCGGCGCGGCGCTGGGCATCCAACTCAGCCAGCACCTCGTCGAGCAGCAACACCGGCCACTGGCCGGTCCTGGCTTTCATCCACTCGATCTCGGCCAGTTTGAGCGCCAGCAGCGCCGTGCGCACCTGGCCGCGCGAACCGTAATCACTCAGGTCAATGCCGTTGGCCTGGAAACGCAGCTCGTCGCGGTGCGGCCCGAGTGTGGTCACGCCGCGCGCAATCTCTTCGCTGCGCACCTGTCCCAGCCGCTGGAGAAAACCCTGCTGGATCTCTTCCAACGTCAACATACTCCTATCAAGCGGTGTGTTGAGCGGCATGGCGATCTGCCTCTCCTGGCGCGGCAGCGGGTCATAGGCCGGCAGGTAATTCAGGCGCAAGATCTCTTGTTGGCGGGTCAGCGAGTGATGCACACGCGCGGCCAGCCTCTCGATCTCCTGCACGGCGGTAATGCGCGCCAGGATTATGGACGCCCCGCTGCGGGTGATGGTTTCATCCCAGAAAGCCAATTGCGACTGGTCGCCGCCGCGCTCGTTGAGCAACTTGAGCAGGGCATTGCGTTGGGTCAGCGCCTGGGAATACTCATTCAGAGTCTGCGCATAAGAGGGGATCGTCTGAGCCAGGGCCAGGTTCAGGTAACGGCGGCGCTCCTCCGGCCCGCCCTCGATGATCTGCGTCATCTGGGGGACAAAGATGACCGCGTTGAAATGCCCGATGACTTCCGCCAGCGGACGTTTAACACCATTCAGCAGGATCTCTTTCCTGAGACGCTGGCCGTTCACCCCGACCGGTTCGAGCACCAGGCGGACCTCGAGCCGGTGCGCGCTTGGCCCGCGCCGGTACTCGGCTACCAGCCGCCCCACCGCCAGCGGATTTTTGGCTTCGATGAAGTTGACCAGTTGCCGGTCTACATGGGTTTGGAAGGAGGTAAACGCCGCCAGGAAATAGACCGCTTCGAGGAAGCTGGTCTTGCCCTGGGCGTTGCTCCCGACCAGCAAAACAACCCGCCGGGGGATGTCCATATCCAGGCGGGCGAAATTACGGAAATTGGTCAGGGAAAGGTGAGTCAAAAACATAATTGCTCCCTGCGCCGTCCGCGGCGCAGGTTGGCCGCCGGGGACGACGGCCAAAGCATATCAAGTGGTTACACGTTATCCACCACCGCATCCTCCGGGGCGGGTCTCCAGACTTTCGTGGCGCGGTCGCTAAAGACGACGCCATTCAGATGATCAATCTCATGCTGGAAAATGCGCGCCAACCAGCCTTTGACCTTGACGCGCATTGGCTGACCATGCCGGTTCAGGCCCTTGACCGTCACCGCCAGCGAACGCTCCACCTCGCCCAGCAGCCCAGGGACGGAAAGGCAGCCTTCCACACCCACTTCGGCCTCCTGCGAGAAGCTCTTAATTTCCGGGTTGACCAACGCATACAGCTTCTTAGGGATGTCCTCGTCCTTATCGTCGCCATATTCGACCACGATGACGCGATCGGAGACACCCACCTGCGTGGCCGCCAGCCCAACACCAGGTGCCACGCGCATGGTCTCGATCATGTCGTCAATCAGGGTCTGCAAGTGAGCATCAAATTTAGTTACCGGCCTGGACTTGCGCCGCAGGAGCAGGTCGGGTAAAGTAACAATTGTGCGTACAGGCATGGGGGCTATTTTACTCGTTTTGGTCTGAATCTGCTAACCCTTCCCCCATAGGAGGCTTTCTTTCCGCCACGCTTTCGTGGTAGGCTGCAAACCAGTTGGCCAGGCGTTCGCGTTCAGCCTTTGCCTCGGCTTCTTGTTTCCTGGCATTGCTCGCCAGCCTGCGGCGGTCAATATCCTGCTGGACGCCAGCCGGGTCGAGGACATCCTCAAAGGCAATATCAACCTCCGGCCCGACCGTGATATAAACCGTCCCATAGTTAAATAACAACTCCAGGATGCCAATGCGCCGGTACTCGATGCTCAGGATGTTCTCCAATGGCGAGGATTTGCGCGTCTCCCGACCGAGAGGTTTCTTATCAATATCCAAAATTTGGTCCGGCGTGACCCGGAAGATGTCATTGCGCCAGTCAAGGAACTGGTATACCCACCATACCAGCGCGCCGATCAACATGGAGATCCAGATAAGGTTGAAGAAGTTCTGACCTGCGGCGGTCAAACCCGGCAAATACTTGCGCCCGAGGATCAACGCCAAAAAAAACAGGAACGGCTTCCAGGTTTGCGCCGCCAACACCAACCAGTGTTTGCGGTACGTGATGGTGTCTTTTACCTCAAAACGAAGTTTGAATAAATCGCCAAATATTCGCTCGCCAAATGACTGTTTTGGTTCCTGCGGTGCGGTAGAGTCGGGGATTTTTGGTTTTTCAGGCTCGGCAGGCAGTTCATCTTTGCGGAACAGGCGTTGACTGATGGTATCCCGTATGGCGGCTTCCTCGACCTGGCGAGAGGCAATTCGCGCCCGTTCACGGTGTTCTGCCACCAGAGCCGCGGCCTCATTCGGGTGTCCCACTCTCCCGAAGACGATCCGCCCGACAATTGTGTAGACGACCACATTGCCGTAATCCAGGATACGACCTAACTGGTCGGTTTCGACGCGCTCATAGCGGATCGCGCTCAGGGGCGATTCGACGCGGCTATCGTAAATAGCGATCACCTTCTCCAGCCAGACAATGCGCTGATTGGTCACAATGTAATAATCGTTGCTCCAATCCAGCCATCTCCAGATTCCCCACGCCGCGGCCAACGCCAAAAGGCCGCCGCTGCCCAGGAACACGTAACGCTTCGTTTCGGCTGGCAAAGGGATCAAGGCCACAAATAGTGCCAGCAGCGCGAGCAAGGCCGGCAGCACCAATGCGCTCAACAGAAAGGCCGGGTGTTTGCGCGCCACGAAGTAGACCACTTCATCGGAGCGGATCCACTTGAAATGCAGCCTGCGATTCAACCGGCGACTGCTTATGGCTATTTCCGTATTGGTTTTCAGCCGGGGGTACTTCTTTAGCAGGTTTTCGAAATTCTGGCGGGAAAGAACCAGGAGGTGGGTAGTCGCTTGGGAGGTGACCGATGCGGATCGGGGTCCCCGGAGCGCCGCCCCCATCTCTCCGAAGTAATCCCCGGCGACAAAAATCGCCAACGACTCTTGGCCTTTTTCCCCTTTCCGGGCCATGCCCACCTTGCCGCTGTAGATCAGGTAGAACTTGTCCGCGGCTTTTCCCTCCTCCAGGATGACTTTCTCCGGCGGAAAGATATCCTCCTTTAGCAGGCCAGCCACTTCGGCAATCTCGTCATCCGACAGGCCGCGGAAGAGGTGGATTCTCTTTAGAAAGGCAAGGCGCTGGTCAGGTCGCAGGGTCACAAACGTTATTCTAGCACAAATTTTTCTTCGCGTGCTTCGTATCTTCGCGGTTCATTTCCGTCTGCATGGTAGAATACTGTCATGAAACGCTGGCAATTCTGGGTCGGGCTGGTAATCAGCCTGTTTTTTATGTATCTGGTTGTATCCAAACTGGAATGGGGAGCTTTCTGGCTGGTGGTCAAAACCGCCAACTACTGGTGGATCCTGCCCGGCGTGGGCGTCTATTTCGTCGGCGTGTGGGTGCGCGCCTGGCGCTGGCACTATCTGCTCAAGCCGATCAAGTCCATCAAGACCCGCACGATGTTCCCCATCACCTGCATCGGCTACATGGGCAATAACATCTATCCGGCGCGTGCCGGGGAGGTGCTGCGGGCGGTGGTGCTCAAGCGCCGCGAGGGCGTACCGATTTCCGCTTCGCTGGCGACCATCATCGTCGAACGCATCTTCGACGGGGTGGTGATGCTGGCCTTCGTCTTCGTCAACCTGACGCAACTGGCGAAACTGGCAGAGGTGTCTGTTCCAGTGGGGAAATGGCAGGTCGCGATCCAAGACTTGGCCGTGTGGGGCAGCGCCGCGTTCTTCGGCGCGCTGGTGATCTTTCTGCTGGCGGCCATGTTCCCGAAAGTGGCAGCCAAATTTGGGCAATGGTTCATTGACCGGCTGCTGCCCGTCCGCCTCCACGAGAAGACTAGCGGCATCCTGCACAAATTCCTGGACGGGCTGGAATCCCTGCGTTCGCCAGTCAACGTGCTGATGGTGTTCATAACATCGCTCATCATCTGGCTGCTGGAGACGGTCAAATACTGGTTCGTGATGCACGCCTTCGGTTTCGGCGTCAGCTTCTTTACGCTGATGCTGATGAACGGCGTGGTCAACCTGGCGACGACCATCCCGGCCGCGCCCGGTTATATCGGCACCTTCGACGCCCCCGGCATCGCCGTCTTGCAAGCGGTTGGCATCAACCAGGCCCTGGCGACCGGCTATACCCTCGTTCTCCATCTTGCCCTGTGGGTGCCGATCACGCTGCTGGGCGCGTATTACCTGGCGAAGGAAGGCATCAAGTGGAGTGATTCGCTGAGAAAGGAAATGGGGGAGGAGCATGCACGTTGAAGTAGACCAAAGCGGCAAGTTATATGAAATGCCGCACCTAAACCTACAAGGAGGACATCAATGAGAAGATTCTTTTCTTTTATCAAGCTAGTCCTTGTACTCACTCTTCTGATGTTTGGCGTGTGGCTTCTGAGTGCAACACTTCTACCTGAAGGGATTCTTCGTGGTTACTTTTCACGTCTTTTCGAGATCCATCCAATCCTGAGAGGGCAATTCACCTTTTGGGGAACGTTTCTAGCAAACTTTCTAGTTGCATTTCTTGGTATCCAGTTTATGAATCTTTTCAAAGTTGGTAAAACCCCCGGCGGACTGTATGTTCTGCCAGTGTTTTGGATCCTTTACGGCTTATTACTGGGCACCAATTCCTTTGTGTTCGCCGCAGACCCTGTTCCTTTCTCTATCTCTATCCTTTGGACAAGAACAGGCTTTAACGAGCTACTTGCCTACACATTAGGTTATGAAGCCTCACGCAACTGGGCATTATGGGAACAGCGAGGGCTTTGGAGAGTGCGCCGGCTTCCTGATAAAAAATGGAATCCACAGACGCAAGACTTGGCCTATTGGATCGCTGGGCTACTTCTCTTAATCCTTGCAGTAACACGAGAAGTTAGGTGAATAACGTAAGCGGCACTTCATCTAACATCGCATTGCCGGTTCGGGCTAACGCCCTCACGCAAATGGCCTTCAGCCACTTCGGCAATGCGAGAATCGATTGGCGATACTCGTGTTCCTACTGTGGTGGCATTCTCCAATGATGACAGCCTCGCTATCTTGATCCCAGCCATGGTGAAACGCGAGTGTGTTCAGCGACTTCGCCAACGAGGAAAAACCGGCACAGTGCTTTATATGCAATTATTCGCCGTAAGCCTGTATTTGCTTCTCAAAGAACATGCGCGAGATTTTTCGCAAGTCACAATTGATATAGAATATCCAGGGCACGAAGTAAAAATCGAAGAGCAACTTCTAAACCAACTGCGAAGAGAAAAAGCAGCGGTAACAGGAGTAAAACTTGATTTTCTACATATTGGGAAAAAATCAAGAGCTCACGAGAAGGCTCTCGCGGTTTTCAATGGTGACTCACGCCCCAATAGAACGATTGGCTATCGCGAGATCAGTGCCAGATTTTAAAACAAGAGAGATCGGGGACCCCGTTGGAGGAACGCATAAGCGGTTCTGCTTCAATGCTCCAGGGTTTACCTGGCCTACCGTAACGACTTCGCGGGGGGTACACCCAGTTCAGCCACCAGTGGTGTGCTGGCAGGTCCCTGGGCCACCCGATCACTAAACATATAATACACCCTGTACACA
>JBDRTP010000158.1:0-6104 GCA_043823965.1 Chloroflexota bacterium | reverse complement strand
CTGACCATCCTGACCGCTTCACTCCTGGCCGAATGGAGTCAAAGATGGCTGGATCGCCCGCGCCGCGCCGGTCTCCCCGCCCTGGATCTCTGGCTGGCTATCCTGTTCGTCGCCATGCCGCTCTGCGTGTTGCCAGGCGTGCGGGAAGGATGGTGGGCGCAGGCGCCAAGCCCGCTCGAGAATACTCCCGTCCAAGCAGCGGAATGGCTGGCGCAGCACCCGGAATTGCCCGGCCCACTGTGGAGCGAGATCGGCTTTTCGAGTTACCTCGAATTCGCTCTGCCCTCGCGTCCGACCTGGAACGATACCCGCTTCGAAGTCTTCCCAGAGGAACAATGGGAACAATACAGCGCCATCAACAACGGCGAGTGGAACTGGGGGGCGCTGCTGAACGCGGCAGGGATCAATTTGTTGATGGTTTCGAAGGCTCAACAACCCCATTTGCTGGCCGCGCTGGAAAACTCTCCGGCCTGGTGCCCAGCCTACCGTGACGAGGTGGCGGTCATCTATCATCGGAAGATGAATGCTTTTTGCCGAAGGCCTGACGGTGGAGGCCAGTAATATGCGGGAACGATTGGCCTGGAAGAAAGATGGGTTTTCTGGATTGGAGATGGGTCGCATGATTTCTCGTTTTTCTGGCCGGCTGGGTGTCCAGCAGCGCGTCCTGCCGATCTATCGCCTCCCGTTTTTCGACGCCCTGGCCGCGGCTTGCGCGGGCGGGTTGAGCGTCTTCGCCGGTGAGCCGCGCCCGGATGAGGCGATTGCTATCACCGACCAATTACATTTTCCGCATTACGTTTTAGCCACGAACATACACATTCTTCGCGGACCCCTCTACCTCTGCTGGCAGGCTGGTCTGATCCAATGGCTGGATGACTGGCTGCCGGATGCATTGATCGTGGAGGCCAACCCGCGCTATCTCTCGACGCCCGCTGCCGTGCGCTGGATGAAAGCACGCGGCCGTCCCGTGCTCGGCTGGGGGCTGGGCGCGCCGCCGCTTTCTGGGCCCTTTAGCGGGGTACGCCGTACCGCGCGTCTGCGCTTCCTCGGCCAGTTCAATGCCCTTATCGCCTACAGCCGGCGCGGCGCAGAGGAATATGCTGCCCTTGGTTTCCCGCGCGAGCGTATCTATGTTGCCACCAATGCCGTCTCCCCTCGCCCCACCGCTCCCCCGCCCCCTCGCCCCCCTGCTTTTCAAGGCCCCCCCTTGGTTCTCTTCGTCGGTAGGTTGCAGTCCCGCAAGCGCGTGGATCACCTCCTGCGCGCTTGTGCTGAACTGCCGAAAGAGATCCAGCCGCGTCTGGTCATCGTGGGCGATGGCCCGGCGCGCAGTGAGTTGCAATCCCTGGCCGCCGAGATTTACCCGCAGGTCGAATTCGCCGGCGCGGTGCACGGCGCGGCGCTCGCCCCCTTTTTCGCAGCCGCTGACCTGTTCGTCCTGCCCGGCACGGGAGGTCTCGCGGTGCAGGAGGCGATGACCTACGGCCTGCCGATCATCGTGGCGCAGGGGGACGGCACGCAGGATGACCTGGTCAGGCTGGGCAACGGCTGGCAGATCTCACCGGATGATTTGCCCGCTCTGACCGCAACCCTGCGCCTGGCCCTCTCCGATGCAGCGCGGCTGCGCAGGATGGGGGCGGAATCGTACCGAATTGTAGCCGAGGAGATCAATATCGAGCGGATGGTGGGGGTGTTTGTGGAGGCGCTGAATAGCATGAGACCCTAAAGAGCCTGCCCTGCCTGCCCTGGCGGGCCAGGCCAGGGAGCTTGCCGAAGGGTCTCGCAGACCTTTAGGGTCTCTGCATTTGTTTTCACCTTTCGCGAGCGGCGAAGCCAACACCCGTTCATACAAAGATGGTCTCCCTCTTCTGGTCATCGCGTGTCAGGGCTTCGCCGCGAGCACTCAGCCGAGCAGTCCACCCCACGCATTCCAGCGGTAGTCGCCGGCTGCCAGCACTGGTTTCTCTCCATCCATAGTCACCTGAACATCCGTGACGTGGAAGGCAATTTCCTGAACCCCAACTTTTATCGTAACCGTGCCATCCATAAAAATGATCAGATCAGGGATCGAACAGTATCGCGCTACGAGCGATCCTCAGCCAGATAGCCCATTTCGGCCAGCGCGGCCAGTACTTTGACCTGTGCGCCATCTTTAACGATCACCGCCGTCGGGCCGAGGATTTCGCCGAGGAAACGCGCCGCTTTCGATTTGCGCAGCTCTTCCAGGACCTCGGGCCGGCTGACCCTTAAAACGACCGGGTTCTCCACCCGTGCTTCAGTGCCGTTAATCTCCCAGCGTTGCAGGGCGCGCACAAACGGCGGGGGGATGGGCGCGGCGGTGTACTTCTGCAAGAGCGAGAGCAGGTGTTCGGGGCGCAGTCCCTGCTGGCGGGCGCGGGTCAGCGAAGCGGGGGTAACGCGGTAGTGATATTCGTCCTTTCTGTCAGCCTCCCATTCACAGAAGCGGGCGATCTGGTAGCGCGCAGCACGCGGGACAAGCCTCGGCAAGTTGATTTTTCCGTTTGATGTTACGGTTAATTTTCCCTTTTTGTCGAACGTCGAAGGTCGAAAGTCGGACGTTTGACCTTCGACCTTTGACCTGATTCGAAACGCCGTTGCTATTCCTCCATCTTCCGCCGAGGCCAGGTCAGTCATGCCCAGCCAGTGCAGTGGACCGGTGATGAAATAGCGGATGAGCGCGCCGTCCACGTCATCCCAGTGCTCAAAGCCGCGCAGGTAGGTATTGTCCGATTCACGGCGGATGAACCAGGAATCATAGTCACCCGCCGGGCGTTGGAAATCAGGGTGTTTTGCTTCGATGTCGCTGATAAACGCCGCGAGACCCCACCACTTGCCAGGCGGTATGCTGGCGAGGAAATCAAGTACCGCGTTCCGAGTGGCGAGTACCGGGTTCTTCCACTCGCCCTCGCAAATCAGGCCGTGGATTTGACGCAGTTCGTTGAAATCGGGGCTGTCCTTCCAGGCCTTGACCAGGGAGGCCAGCGCTTCGGCGCGGGGCATTTCGAGGAAAGACTTGACGGCTTCGGGGTTGATTGACCTACCCCCCTGCACCCCCTTCCCCCGCGAAGCGCCCCCGAAGGGAGTGAGGGAAGGGGGACGAGGGGTTAGGTCCGCCCCATCAATCAATTTTGCCGCTGCCAACAGTTCGATCAATACGATTTCTGGCACACTCAACTCTGGCGGCTCGATGCCAAGCCTCAGCGCGACCAGCAGCGTGCAGGCGTGATCCAGAATGCGGTCATCCGCCAAGATGACGTGAGCGCGCTCGGTCGGCGTGGCCAGGCGGCCAAGAGACTCTCCTTCCTGGTTAACCACAAAGGGCACAAAGGACCTCGAGTTCTTTTCCAGCGCTTTTCCTTTGTGCTCTTTGTGTCCTTCGTGGTGAATCAAAACCAGCAAATCATCGGGAATATAAGCAAATTCCTGCGGGCCGGAGGGGGTATCGAAAAAGGCGCGGGCGAGAAGGGCGCGGTACCAAAGAACCTCGGCGGCAGAAGCGGGCCGCAGGTGCGGCTGCTCACGGTCGCGGCGGCCGGCGCCGACCTCGCGTATCTCGCCGAAGCGCCGCGCAAAGGCCGCCCAGGGGATGCGCCCGCCTTCAGTCACAAGGGCTTCGAGCGCGGCACGCGCCTTGAGGGAGAGCGACTCCACCAGTTCGCGCAGCAGGTTCGGGTCGAGGAGCGCCGCGGCAAGTTCCGTCAGCGCGGCGTCCGTCTCAGCGGCGGTCAGTTCAACGCCCCATAGTTCCGCCACGATGCGCAGGTGGCCGAGATCGTGGGATTGCAGGCTGGTGGAAAGGTCGGGCATTGGGATTGCGGATGGCAGATGGCTGATGGCGGATAGCAGATGGCAGATGGCAGATTGCGAATGGCGAATTGCCGATTGCGTATTGCGGATCACGCAACACGCAACACGCATCACGCATCACGCACCACTCGCAACGCCTCCGGCACTACCTCAATGGACAGCCCGCGCACGTTGCTGCCAAAGCCGGTGTAGATTTCGCCGTCGAGGTGGATGTAGAGCGGGCGGTCGGAAGTGATCGCCATCTTGCGGCAATCGCCCATGCGCACCGGCTTGAAGCGCCCGTGCGTGCCTTTCATCACCTCAGGCACCAGGCGGAACATCATCAGGCGCGAGACTTTGCGGATGCTGGCATAGTGCAGGATGCCATCGTCGGGTTTTGCTTCGGGCGCGACCAGGAAGCCGCCGCCCTCGCGCGGACCGTTGCACAACACTAGCATGAGGGTCGGATCGTCCCAGCTCTCTTTTTCGGTGGCGATGCTCAATTTGGCCGGGTCGAAATTCAAAATGATGGTCTGGATGACGGCGACGAGATACATCAGAAAACCACGAATGACAGGCAATTTGTGCGAGCGGAGGGTGACGACGGTATCAAAGCCGATGCCGAGGGTGTTATCGAAATATTCCGAGCGGCCGGTTTCGTCCTCGAGCAGGCCCAGGTCAATTGGCCTGGATTCGCCCTTCAACGCCTGGCGCAGCGCGGCGGCGGGTTCGATGGGGATGCCTGCGGCGTGGGCGAAATCGTTGCCCGAACCGACCGGCACCACGCCCAGAATGGGGCGCTTTTTGGCCGGCACCTGCATCAGGCCGTTGATCACCTCGTGGACGGTACCGTCGCCGCCGACGGCGATGACCAAATCGTAGCCCTGTTCACCTGCCTGGCGGGCCAGCTCGCTGGCGTGTGTCGGGTAAACGGTGCCGCTCCAATCGGCGTTGCCATACTCGGCGAGGATGGGACGCAGGTCATTGGCCACGCGCCAGGCGTGGCCCATATCGGCCACCGGATTGAGGATGAGTTTGACTTTGCGGGGCATGGGGGTCTCCTCCTTGGGGGTTTGGCTGAATTATAGCCGTAAAAGGACAAAAGAGGTTCTCTGGGGTTTGGTGGAAATAGATGGTTTATAATATCGGAAACCCAGTCTTGGAGGACAACATGTCGGATACCAAACCCCTTCCTCCCCGCGCCACACCATTGCAGCCGCGCCGCCGGGCGATCATCGTCGGCGCTTCCGTAGGGATTGGCGCGGCGATGGCGCAGCGCCTGGCTCGTGAAGGATACACTTTGGCGCTGCTGGCGCGGCGGGAAGAGATGCTGCGCAGCCTGTGCGCTGAGATCAATACACAATTCAACGAAACCCGCGCCATCGCCTACGCCCACGATGTCACGGATTATGATTTCGTCCCCGGCCTGCTGCAGCGCATCCTGGCTGACCTGGGCGGGCTTGACCTGTTTATCTACAACGCAGGCATTTCGCTCCCGGTCGGCCTGAAGAAATTCGACTTCGAGAAAGACCGCCGCACAACAGAGGTCAATTATATGGGCGCGCTGGCCTGGCTCAACCCGGTCGCGGCCATGTTCCAGAGCTTGAGAAGTGGGCAAATTGTCGGCCTCTCCTCGGTGGCCGGCGAGCGTGGACGGGTCGGCAACCCGTCCTATAATGCCTCGAAAGCCGCCCTGACCTGCTACCTGGAAGCGCTGCGCAACCGCCTCACCCGTTACGGGGTGAATGTCCTGACCGTCAAGCCCGGTTTCGTGGACACCGCCATGATCAAAGACGCCAAAGGCACTTTTTGGGTCATCTCCGCTGAGCAGGCCGCGGCCGACATTTGCCGCGCCATCCGCAAGCGCAGGCAGGAGCTGTATACCCCGGCATGCTGGCGATTGGTGATGTTCATCGTGCGGAATATCCCTTCGGCGGTTTTCAGACGGTTGACCTTTTAGAGAATAGAGAATAGAGATTAGAGATTAGTGCTTGCGGGACTACTCTCTACTCTCCATTCTCTATTCTCTAATCGCTTTTGCCCAAGAACCCTATGAACACTGCACTCCCCTACGAAAAGCTAACCCTGCTCGAAAACTAC
This sequence comes from Chloroflexota bacterium, assembly GCA_043823965.1. Classification (GTDB taxonomy): domain Bacteria; phylum Chloroflexota; class Anaerolineae; order Anaerolineales; family Villigracilaceae; genus CG2-30-58-95. Next base: position 197 of record JBDRTP010000158.1, on the reverse strand, counting down.
GGCCATTCGCTGCGCAGTCCGGCTTACGTTTTCCAGCCGAGCGAGGCGGAGGAAATCGGCCAGGCCTTCAAACTGGCGAAACAGCGCGGCCTGACCATTACCCTGCGCGGCGCGGGACGCAGTTACAACGATGCAGCCCTCAACGGCGGCGGGATCGTGCTGGACCTGAGGCAGGTCAACCGCATCCTGGTCTGGGA